>JAILFE010000118.1 GCA_024697725.1 Oscillospiraceae bacterium | reverse complement strand
TATTGCTGACCGTAGGTCAGCAATAAGCAGACATTAATCAGGTAGTGCGCTGCAAATCTTTGATTTGCAGCAGCAGAAGCGGCTGTAAGCAGCCGCTTCTGCCAATAACCGCCCGTAGGGCGGTTATTGAGCACGCACTATTTATCACCGTGTGAAATTTGTCCAGACACGGGGCTCTTCGAGGATCGGAAGTCCGCTGCGCTCTTTCCCCAGCGCAATGCTCTGCATAAGGAAAACCAGATTTCCTGCCAACACTCTCATTACCTGCCTGCCCTCTTCATCGACGCTTCCCTCTCCCGGTTCCCAGCCGTATATGTTGTTCCAGTACTGGCTGCTCGCTACAGGCATATTCGACAGTGTGAAAAACTTATTCAGTTCGTCAAAGGTCGCTGTACAGCCCGAACGTCGGGCACTGACCACGCTTGCGCCTACTTTCATGCTCTTGTCAAAGGATGTGCTGTAAAACAGCCTTTGCAGCGCCGACATAAGAGTTCCGTTGGCAGAGCCGTAATACACCGGCGAACCGATCACAAGACCGTCGGCAGCCTCAAACTTTACCGCAAGCTCGTTGATCATATCATTGAAAACGCATTTTCCGGTATTGCGGCAGGTCTCACAAGCTATACAGCCCCTTATATCCATTCTGCCGAGCTGGATATTCTCGTAAGCAACGCCGTTTTTATCAAAGACATGCTCCATTTCATGAAATGCGAGCGTGATATTCCCCTCAGTACGGGGACTGCCGTTGAGCATCAATACATTTAATTTTTTATCCATACTTTCTTTCTCCTGTTGAGGTTTGAAGCCAAAAAGCCGCACTTTGTCGTTTATATGGAATATTATAGCATTATCGATATTACAAAGTCAATCCAAAGCATATCATAATATATATTTGTTCTATTTTTTTGTTTTTATATAATACTATTTGTTTCCCGCTATGTGGTATAATAACAAAAAAAGGGGGTATATCTATGAGATTGGGACTGTCTTCACCGCTGAAACATGATTCGGCAGAAGAATGGGCAGAAAGGCAGGTAGGTCTGGGATGCTCTGCGGTGGTTTTTCCCGTGCAGAGCAATGAACCGCAAAGCCGTATAGATGAATATAAATCCGCCGCCGAAAAACACGGACTCATGATAGCGGAAGTCGGCATATGGCGGAATGCTCTTGCAGCAGATGAGGAAGAACGCAGAAAAAATCTTGATTACTGCGTTGAACAGCTCAGGCTTGCGGATCACCTCGGAGCAAGGTGCGCTGTAAATGTGGCAGGCGCTCTCGGAGAAAGGTGGGACGGGCATTATAAAGCCAATTTCTCCGCCGAAGCGTGGAGGCTGACCGTAAATATGATACGTGAGATCATAGACAGAGCTAACATCAGGAACACATATTTTACTATTGAACCCATGCCGTGGATGATCCCCTCGGGGCCAAAGGGATATCTGCGGCTGATCGATGCTGTAGAACGGGACAGATTCGCCGTACATCTTGATATAATAAATATGACAAATTCCGCAGATAGGTATTTCAACGCGGAAGAGTTTGTTGACGAATGTTATGAGCTTCTGGGCAGCAGGATAAAAAGCTGCCACATAAAGGATGTTCATCTCAAAGAAGAATACACCTTTCAGCTTGAAGAATGCGCCCCGGGTGAGGGCGAATTTCCGCTGCGCAGATATGCTTCCCGAATGAACGAGCTTGACCCCGATATGCCTATTATCCTCGAACATCTGAACACCGACGAGGATTATATAAAATACGCAGAGTATCTGAAAGAAGAGCTGAAAGGCCTTTATAAAACATTGTAACACCATTCTAAGGGAATGACCTGAAATGAAAACCGATCTCAAGGAATATGCCGCAAGACTCGTAAAGTGGATTCCGAATAAAAATGTCCGACGGACTGCGCTGCCGCCGGACATTTTTCAGTGTAAAAATCTGAGCCGTGAATCGTCTATCCTATCCACCGTGGAAAAACCCGTAAAGCTCATGACATATCTTAATTCGTCACCCACGGATGTAATATAATCCTTGACGCCCTTTACGCCATCCTTTTCGAGGAACGGGAGCATGGCTCTGCCGACTGCCGCAGCGTCTGCGCCGAGAGCGAGCGCCTTATATACATCTGCACCAGAGGATATGCCGCAGTCAACTATGATCCGCACATCTCTGCCGTCAAGCGCCTTTTTTATTTCCGAGAGCACCATCATCGGCGGCGCTGCATAGGGTAGCCGTCCGTGATGATGGCTTACTATTATCGCCTTGACGCCGATATCAGCGCATTTTACCGCATCTGTCACGCTCAGCACGCCCTTGACGAAGAAAGGCAGCTTTGTCGATTCAACATAGGAACACAGCATTTCTGAGGTCTGGGCTGCCATTTCCTCACCCATGCATACATCATAACCCTTGCTGCCGAAAATATGGTCTATATCCATACCTATGCCGAAAGCACCGAGGAATTCGGCAAACTGCATCTGATCCCTTACCTTTCCGTTATCGGCATAGGGCTTTACTATCCTGACGGTCCTGGCGCCCGTCTGCATGATCTTCTCAAACATATCATTTTCCATCATGCCAACAAAGTTCAGGATACCCAGTTCCTTTGCGGCTGCGGAATACTCTTCCAAACCTGTCATTTCACGCCCGCCGAAGTTTCCGAGGTGCGAGAACGCGGGCATGAATACGGGCATGGAAAACCATTCGCCTAAAAAGCCTGTACTGATATCAGCGGAAACGGAATCTATAAGCCTTTCTTCAAAAAGTATATTATCCATATACTTTTCGTTTATTGTATTTGCATCGGAAATCCTTGTATATTTCATAAAGCGCCTCTCCTGATATTCATCTGTCTGTTATCATACGCTGTCAGGATGCTCCCCCGACCAGCCTCTTTCCGTAAGGCAGGACAGATATGACATATCGTCTGTTGATATATGGATATTGCATACATTGAGGTTTTCTTTCATTCTCTCGAGCGATGAGGATTTTGGAATAACGGGTATCCCGCGCCTGATAAGATATGCAAGCAGCAGACGGGCATTGGAACAGCCGTATTTTGCCGCGACCGCAGATATGTTTTTGTCCTGCAGCAGTTTCGCACGTCCTAGTGGGCTCCATGCCTGCGGAAGTATGCCCTCCTTTTTCAGATAAGCAAGTGTATATTCCTGCATATACCCCACATGAAGCTCAAGCTGATCGACCATGGGTCTTATCCTTACGGTCTCAAGCATCGGACGGATGTGGTGCGGCAGAAAATTCGACAAGCCTATAGCCTTTACCCGTCCCTGCTCATAAAGCTCTTCCATTGCTGCCCACGCTTCCCTGACCTTTTCAAGCCAGTTTTCATCGTCGGGAGAAGCCTTTGGCCAGTGTATAAGGAACATATCGAGATAGTCGGTTTTCAGCCTGCGGCATGACTCCTCGAAAGATATGCGTGTTTTTTCTCTTCCGAGGTCGGAATGCCACACCTTGCTGCAGATAAACAGTTCTTCGCGGGGCAGTCCATACTCCTGAAGAACCTCCCCTATCTCTTCCTCGTTATTGTAAAAGCTGGCGGTATCAATGTAACGGTAACCTGCATCGAGCGCGTCTTTTATAGTTCGGGAACCGTTCTGCGTAGAAAGATAGGAACCGAATCCGACCGCAGGTATCGAAACGCCGTTGGCAAGGATAAATTCTGTTCTTTCTTCGGTATATCCCACGGCGT
Source organism: Oscillospiraceae bacterium (assembly GCA_024697725.1). Classification (GTDB taxonomy): domain Bacteria; phylum Bacillota; class Clostridia; order Oscillospirales; family Ruminococcaceae; genus RGIG4694. The sequence continues at coordinate 3,992 of JAILFE010000118.1, read as the reverse complement.
CGAGTATCCTGTCAATCAGACGCATATTTTTCACGGAAAATTCTTCCGAAATATGCGGCACTGCATTTCCGAGGATACACTCATTCATATGCTCGATCTCCAGAGTATAATTCGAGTCTGCGGTGACCTTTTCCGTTCGGGATATCCTATCACCCTGTTCATTTTTCACCGTTACCGTGAGAGCAAGCTCACCCGCGCCGTTATATTCCGCGTCGGAGCGGATATATCCTTTTGAGCCGTGTATGAAAAGTCTGTCATATCTGTCGCTGGTGTCTGTCCCGAGTATCATTCCCGCATTGAACGAAGCTCTTGCCCCGTTTTCAAAGCTTATCAGCGCCGAAGCCATGTGATCGTTGCCTGTACTGTCAAGCTCCGCGTCAGCTCTTACGCAGCTCACGGGAGAATCAATCAGTGAAAGTATCATCGATGTGCAGTAGCAGCCCACATCGTATATACCGCCGCCGCCCAGTTCCTTGTGGAGCCTGATATCCTCGGAATATCCCTGAGTCAGAAATGCGGTGTCTATATAATCGACAGTACCTATCTCTCTGCTTTTGATAATGTCCTTGAGTTTTTCAATAAACGGGCTGTGAAGATATGCAAAAGCCTCCATAAGTATAACGCCGTTATCCCGCGCCGCCTTGAACATTTTCCGCTGTTCGGTCTCGTTCAGAGCTAAGGGCTTTTCACAGAGAACGTGCTTGCGGGCGCTGAGCGCTTTTATGACCCATTCGCAGTGGAGACTGTTCGGCAGTGGGATATATACTGCATCAACATCGGGGTCGGCAAGCAGAGCCTCATACCCCTCATATGCCTTTTTAAACCCGAAGTTTTCTTTGAATGACAGTGCTTTTTCAATGCTCCTGCCCGCGACAGCGTACAGCTCGCAGTCCTTTGCGCCGATCATACCGGGTATTGTGCAGCCTGCCGCTATAGCAGCCGTACCCATAACGCCCCACCTGACTTTTTTGCTCATTCAGCCCTCATCCTTTCGCTTCAGTTATGATATGCACGGAACCTTACAGTATAATTATATCATCTTGTTGATGACAAAAATATAATCATTGCCCGTAAAAATGGAAAAAATCTCCAAACGTTCATGAATGTATATTGTATATCTGCCATGCGGTCAGCAGTCATACGGAGCAGTCTTATCAAAAACAAAGCCCTTCTCTTTCCGGTTCGGGATAGTGTCGATATGCCCGAACGCTTCGACAGCGTTCTCAGTGAATCCGTTATGAGATGTGAACACATATTTGATATCAGACAGCATAAATTTCGATCTCAGCTCATTGAGTGATCGGACATTCAAGCTGGTGTAAAGAGAATGCCCTCAGAAACGCTTGCAGAACATTTCCGAGAGCTTGTGGTCAGTATTCTGTTCCAATATGGTTTCTGTTGATTATGGGATATGCCATACTCCCGATTTTGACCTGTGCGGAACGGAAAGAGAGTGCGCTGATAGACTGCGGGTTATTGAAACAAAGTTATTTAATGTCTGCTCAAAAAGCCGAAAAGTACGTAATAGTGCAACTTCGAAGTGCTTTTCGGCTTTTTGAATGCAAGATTTTTGAGCTGATAAGCCAAAAAATCTTGCACTATTGCTGACCGTAGGTCAGCAATAAGCAGACATTAATCAGGTGGTGCGCTGCAAATCTTTGATTTGCAGCAGCAGAAGCGGCTGTAAGTAGCCGCTTCTGCCAATAACCGCCCGTAGGGCGGTTATTGAGAACGAACTATTTATCACATAAATTTACGGAAATCTATAGATCATATCCGCACAGTTATTTATAAATTCTATATCATGGGTAATGACAAGAATGCAAGTGCCGCTGTCAGCAATACTCCGCAATAAACCCGACATTTCCCTCATATGCCTTCCGTCAAGTCCGCTTGTCGGTTCATCGAGTATCAGAACAGGACGCTCCCACATTATCGCCGCCGCAAGAAGAACTCGCTGCTTTTGTCCGCCGGAAAGAGAAGCAGGGTGTCTGCCGCTGAATGCTGACAGATCAAGCTGTTCTAAAAGCTGTTCGGCTCTTTTGATGTTTTCCGGGGTTTTCTTGATGTTCAGCAAAACTTCTTCCATAACCGTCGGTGCATACAACTGATAATCGGGGTCTTGCCCTACAAAAAAACAACGTTGCAGTCTTTTTCGCCGTTTTAATTTTTCACCGTTGATACTGACTGTACCGCTGTTCTCTCTCATCAGTCCTGCTGCGATCTTGCAAAGCGTGGTCTTTCCGGCGCCGTTTCTTCCTGTAATTGCTGTGATCTTGCCTTTGAGAGCATCGAATGAGATATTGCTAAGTATTGTCTTTTGACCACGCTTGCAGACGATCTGTTCCATTTGCAGGGACTTTTCGCCTGCAATGCTTTTGATACACACTTTTGCCTGCGGATAAAACAGCCGAAGTCCCAGTCCGTACATCTCCTCATCGGAAAGCGCCAATGCTTCATGTCTAGTATATATGCCCGAAATTTTGCCGTTCTTCATGACCACCATTCTGTCGATCAGTTCCGAAAGATATTCCAGCCGATGTTCGGAGATGATGATCGTCACACCTTGTTTTTTCAGTGTTTTCAGAAGTGTTCCAAGCTGTGCTGCGGCATCTGTATCCAGATTGGCAGAAGGTTCATCCAAGACTAATAGTTTAGGTTTGATAACGCAAGCAGCCGCAACTGCGACCTTCTGTTTTTCTCCGCTTGAAAGCTGAAGAAGATCTTTATCAAACAGTTCGGATATTCCAAGCATTTCGCCAAACTCTTGTAAACGCCTCTCCATAAGATTAAGTGCATAGTTTCTGTTCTCCATAGCAAGAACGATCTCATCAGTCACGTTCGATGCGAAAAACTGACTTCGGGGGTCTTGAAACACATTGCCGATATATGTACCGATCTCATCAAGCGACATATCAAAACCGTTTCTTCCATCGATCAGATAGCTGCCGCTGAACTCTCCGTTATAGAATTGCGGACACAAACCGTTGAGTATTCGTGTCAATGTCGTCTTTCCACAGCCGCTTTCTCCCGTAAGCAGTGTCAATTCGCCCTCATTTATTGTAAGGCTTATGTCTTTCAGGCTTTTTTCGGAAGAGCCGGCATATCTAAAAGACAGTTCATTTAGTTCTATCAGCAAGTTAACCCCTCCGGACATATACATCTGTAAGATAGATCAGCACGATAGTCATTGTTCCCGATACCATAAGAACCATATCCCTTACATCTATGACCGATTTTCGGTAAGAGGAGTACGCACCGCCCAGCTTCATTCCCCGCACCTGTACCGATGCGGAAAGCTCGTCTGCGGTTTTGCTTGTGCGTATCAGCATAGGGACAAGGATACACTCGGCTGTTTGTATCGGGTGGCGCAGCACAGTGAAAAACGAAGCACCAATGCCCCGTATTTTCTGAGATTCACGGATATTGTGGTATTCCGCTGACAGCGTGGGCATGAACCTGAACATTACGGTAAGTGAAAGTGTGGCAGCTCTCGGTATCTTCATTTTATTCAGTGCGGCGATCAGGCAGCCTGTCGGTGCATTGATAACAGGTGCAGCCGCCATAACAGGAAGCATGAGCCTGCGGATATATACCGTCAGCAGCGGAAGATTTCCGAGCATATCTGTATTCTTCATCAGGAATAGCAGCCCGTATAATGCACCGTAAGCGGCAGTACATTGCAGCGCTTTTTTCACACAGCCGAACAGTATCAGCCATATCCACATGAAAACAAGGCATAGCAGCAGTGCAATCTCGGTTTTCAACATCAGTGCGGATAAGGATACCAGTATTATCACAAGTATCCTTACCCGCACATCTACAGCTTCAAATGGGTTACGGTGTTCCGGCATTTCAGGCAACACCTGCGGGTGCGAAATGCTTCTTCATCATACGGCTGCCGATGAACATTCCGATGATCGAGGAAACGATCAGTACAAGTGCTACGGTCACAACGATCACCGGCGATCTGTAAAGAGATAGCATTGTGT
>JAILFE010000079.1 GCA_024697725.1 Oscillospiraceae bacterium | reverse complement strand
GCCTATGCGGAAGTATCCGAGCTGTTCGGGTATCGTCAGCCCCGAGATAAGCTCCTTGAAGCCTTCGGGGTAATGTACCTCCCCGAAATGCACGTCATAGCCTGCTACATCTATTTCCATAATATCTTACTTCTTTGCTTTTTTGTTGAATGATGAACTTATAATATTGAGATAAATTATCTATGTGGGAAAAGGCTTTTCCGTTTACCGAATAGCATATCGGGGGATAAAAAGCTTATCCGGTTATTGAAAGGCATCTCAGGGGGACGCCCTCTATCGCAGGGCGTCGCCCCTCTTGAAAACAGTCCACCGGACTGTTTTCAATTCACCCCCTTGCGGAGCTCTTTGTGAGAGGGGAGTTTCGCCGTCTGCGGACGGCGACAAGGGCTCCGCCCCTTGACCCCGCAAGGGCTCTGCCCTTGACCCGCGAGCGCGAGGCGGCGCTCGACCCGCCTTGTCGCTAACGCGCAAATCCGGTTATTGCGTTACAAACGCGGTCACAACGGAACCACCGTTATTCACTAACGCCGCGGTATGCCAGCGGGGGCTCCCCGCCTCCCCGCTTAGAATACAAAATCAAACTCAAATCCGAGGATATCGACCGTATCGCCTTCCTTGATGCCCATTTCCTCCAGACGCGCGATGATACCCGTATTCTTCAGCATCTTCTGGAAGTACTGCAGCGACGAATAATCGTCCATATCTATCGTGCGCATGATATGCTCGAGCCACGGCGCAGTCACATAGAACACCGCATCGTCGCCGCGCGTTATCTCGAACTTCTCGCCGAAGCCCGTCTTATCATCTATCGGCATCGGCTTGGGCTCTGCTTCGTAGATCCTCACCGGCGGGAGCTTGTCGAGCTCTGCGGCTATCGCGGAAACGAGCTTATCCGTGCCGCCTGTCGTGGCTGCGGATATTTCGAAAAGCTCCAGTCCCTTGCTCTCCACAAAGCTCCTGAAATCGGCTATCTGCTCGGGAGTTGCGATATCACACTTATTTGCTGCGATTATCTGCTTTCTCCCGGCAAGATCGCTGCTGAATCTTGAAAGCTCCAGATTTATCTTCTCGAAATCTTCCTTCGGGTCCCTGTCTTCGCTGCCCGAAACATCGACGATATGCACGATAAGGCGGCAGCGGTCAACGTGTCTCAGAAACTCGTGACCCAGACCCGCGCCCTCCGACGCGCCCTCGATAAGACCGGGGATATCCGCCATAACGAACGACTTTCCTTCGCCCGCGCTGACAACTCCGAGCACGGGTGTCAGCGTTGTGAAGTGATAGTTCGCTATCTTGGGCTTTGCCGCCGACACCACCGATATCAGCGTGGATTTTCCGACATTCGGGAAGCCGACCAGTCCGACATCCGCGAGCAGCTTCAGTTCGAGCGATATCTCGTACTCCTCGCCGGGGAAACCGGGCTTCGAGAAGCGGGGTATCTGTCTTGTGGGAGTGGCAAAGCGGGCATTTCCCTTGCCGCCCTTGCCGCCTGCCGCGATGATATGCGGTTCGCTGTCGGACATATCCGCGATAATACGTCCCGTAGCCTTATCCGTAACGACCGTGCCGCGGGGCACCTTCACTACAAGGTCGGGAGCGTTCCTGCCTGTGCAGCGCTTTGCTCCGCCGTTCTGACCCTTTTCCGCGAAATACTTTCTCTTATAGCGGAAATCGAGCAGCGTTGACATACTGTCATCCACGACGAATATGACATCTCCGCCCTTGCCTCCGTCGCCGCCGTCGGGACCGCCCGCCGCGACATATTTTTCCCTGTGGAACGAAACAGCTCCGTCGCCGCCGTCCCCGGCCTTCACCCTTATGACCGCGTAATCTACAAATTCCATTACATACCTCTATCAACACTTATGAATCCGTTTTCATTCTATATACAAAAACAGCCGCACAGACTGAAAATATCTGTGCGGCTCTATGGTGACCCGTGCGGGAATTGAACCCACGATTACGCCGTGAAAGGGCGTCGTCTTAACCTCTTGACCAACGGGCCGTATGAAAGCTGTCTGGCAGCCTTCATTGGTAGCGGCAGTGAGACTTGAACTTACGACCTACCGGGTATGAACCGGTTGCTCTAGCCAGCTGAGCTATGCCGCCGAACTGTCATGATGCCGTGTCCCCGGAAAACCTTGCGGACTCGACTGACGACTTAATAAGTATACACCATACTTGCCGCAAAGTCAATAGATTTTCAGCCGATTTTTGATTTTCATTAATCATCAATATTATAATTGTTCTTGAAGGGTGTGAATTTGTCGTTTTTGCACAAAACAACTATATCCTTGTCCGGATATATAGAAACAACGAGATTGTATATCATTTCCTCATCCGCTTCGGGGATGCGGTAATAAGCGATCAGCGAGCCGGTATCTCCGTGAGGCGGCACTCTGAGACGTTCATCTATCCGGAAATTGGCGGGGTAGTAGTATCTCCACAGCTTCGAGCCGTCACGCGGAGCAACAGCGAGGGAGATATCCCCGCGTGAGAGGATAAAATCGTTATCGCTGAGATTCACGGTATGGACAGCGATCCTGACAAAGCCGTCCTCGGCGCTGATAAGCGCAGCGGAGATAGTGAAATCGGGGCATTCGTACTCAAACGGCTGCATATCCACAGGGTCGGAGCGGTCGCCCTTGACACGGAAGAAATTGGTGGTATAGGGGAGATCGGAAAAAGAAGCGAATATCAGCATACCGGTAAAGGTGACAAGGCAGACGATAAAGCAGATAACGCAGGTGTTTGCCGCCTTGAAGCGGATGCTGCGGTAATACACCTTATTATCGGCGATAAGACGTTCCTCGGTCTCGTCCGGTTTTTCATCATCGAGCGAGCCGAAAAGCTCTTCATCGTTCTCATCGGTGCTGTTGATATATCTGTCGAGCATCTCGTCATATATGCGTGACAAGTGCGTCACCTCCCGTTCATATTTATATTGTAGCACGAATAATGCAGCGTGTCAATAGGCGAGCCATAGTATTTCCGACCTTATATCAGAAATACTATGGCTTGATACTTCGACTTATTAAATATGTTACAAATGCGGGTGACAGAGAACGACCGCTATCCACTGACGCTATCCACTGACACCGCGGTGTTCCGGCGGGTGCTCCCCGCTCACTTCACCTCAAATATCCTGATATTCTCCGCCGGGACGCTTACCTCGCCGAGCAGGATATCCTTTATCCGCGCCGCATCGACCGCAGTCAGACCGTCAGTCCTCACCACAATATTTGCCGACCCGCCGTCAAGATACACCACACAGTCCTCAAAGCCCTGCGCCTTCACAAGATTCTCTATCTTGGATTCGCTTTCCGACAGCTTGGACAGGCTCACCGCCTCAGCCGTGTACACCGCATCTTCCTCGGTGGAAAGATCTCCGCTTGACAGCATGACGGACAGCTTCTCCACGGCTTCGTCCCTTGAAGTCATCCGCGAGAGCCGCGCCTGCGAGAAATAATCGAGAGAGCTGCCGGAATTGACATATTCGGCATCGCCGTAATTCTGTGTCTTATCATTGCTTGCTGTTTTTACAGCTTTATCGGATTTAGCAATATCTGATGAGCCGATAATGCTGTTGTCAGCCGCAGCAAATGCATAGTTGATATACACCGCGATCGCAAGTATAAGCGTCAGACAAGCCAGAATCACGTGCTTTTTCCCGATTATCAGAGTTGGTTTCCTCATATGCTCAGATCCTTTCATAGTGCCCGGGTCACTTCATTTTTACAACGCATATGCGGTTTGTCGGTATCCCGAGCGCTACCGAGACCGCTTTGCAGACCTTTTCACATACCTGCGCACTTCCTCCTCCCTCGCAGACCACGACGGCGCCTGTCACCCTCGGCGATTCGATCCGCGTGACGATGCCTCCCTTGTCCGCTATCACGAACTGATTCGAAATGCGGTCGCCGCTCTGGGTGCTCTCCTCGGCATAGACGTATTCCTCGGACGCCGAAAGCGTGACCGTTACGCGCACATCGCCGACTCCGCTGATGCTGCCGAGCATTTTTTCCATGCGTTCTTCGAGCTCGGCACGATAGGTGCCGTTGTCGGAAAAGTACGATATTGCGTCGTTTTCCGTTTTGCTGTGAGTATCCTGACGAGGACTGCCCGAAAAGAGGATGAGCACCAGTCCCGCCGCACCCGCCGCTATCGCTGTAACGGGGAGCTTTTTCGACTGAAAGAGCTCCTTCGCTTTATGCACGGCAGCTTTGACATCCACATCCATCACCGTCCCTTTGCGGTCACAAAGACCGCCGTTTCGCGCCCGACAGCGTTTCTGATGATCTCCCTGACCTCGTCTGTGC
>JAILFE010000058.1 GCA_024697725.1 Oscillospiraceae bacterium | reverse complement strand
GCATATCCCATTTTCCCGGTGGAATGGTTGGATATGAAGCGGACGGGGTCGATGCTCTCCTGTGTTGCGCCGGCGGTAACGAGGATGTTCTTCCCGGCAAGGTCTTTTTTTGCGGCGGCGCGGCGGACATAGGATATAAGCACATCCGCGGCGGGAAGCCTTCCGTCACCGATATCGCCGTTGGCAAGAGGACCTTTTTCGGGAGGTATTATGATATATCCGAAGCGGCGCAGCTTTTCGATATTTTCCGTATTTATCGGATTATGGTACATATTGTGGTTCATGGCGGGAGCTATGATGACCGGACAGGTACACGCCATGACCGTGGTCGAGAGCATATCGTCCGCTATCCCGTTTGCGAGCTTGCCGATGATATTTGCGGTCGCGGGAGCGATGAGCACGACATCGGACAGCTTGGCAAGCGAGATATGTTCGGGGGAATAATTCAGCTCGCGCTCGAACATATCTATTATGCATTTGTTTCCGGTCAGTGTCTCGAACGGAAGGGGAGTGACGAGATGCTGAGCGTTCTTTGTAAGTATCACATTGACATTGAAGCCCGCTTTTTTCAGAGCGTGGCTCACATCCGGCATTTTATAGGCAGCTATGCCGCCTGTTACGCCTATGAGGATGTTTTTTCCGAACTGCATTTTTCCCTCCGTTTATTCATCGAGCTTGAGCACAGCCATGAATGCCTCCTGCGGCACCTCTACCGAGCCCAGCTGACGCATACGCTTCTTACCTTCCTTCTGCTTTTCGAGGAGCTTCTTCTTTCGGGTGATATCGCCGCCGTAGCACTTTGCGAGCACATCCTTGCGCATTGCCTTGACGGTCTCGCGTGCGATAATCTTTCCGCCGACAGCCGCCTGTATAGGCACCTCGAACATCTGACGCGGGATGTGCTCCTTCAGCTTTTCCGCGATCTTGCGTGCTCTTGCATAGGCGTTGTCTGCGAATACTATGAATGACAGCGCATCGACGATCTCACCGTTGAGGAGTATATCGAGCTTTACGAGCTTTGAAGGCTCGTAGCCCCTGATCTCATAATCAAATGAAGCATAGCCCCTCGTGCGGGATTTCAGCGCATCGAAAAAGTCGTAGATTATTTCGTTGAGAGGCAGCTCATAGTGCAGCTCGACACGGGTGTTATCGAGATATTCCATGCTCTTGTATACCCCTCTGCGCTCCTGACAGAGCTCCATTATGCTCCCGACATATTCGGACGGCGTGAGGATATCCGCCTTTACGAACGGTTCCTCGGCAAGCTTTATCAGACCCTGATCGGGATATTCCGTCGGGTTGTCTATCATGATCGTCTCGCCGCTCGTGAGGGTTACGCGGTATACTACCGAGGGAGCTGTAGTTATGAGGTCGAGATTGTATTCCCTTTCAAGGCGTTCCTCGATTATCTCCATATGGAGCAGTCCCAGGAAACCGCAGCGGAAGCCGAAGCCGAGCGCTGTCGAGGTCTCGGGGAGATATGTCAGCGAAGCATCGTTGAGACGGAGCTTTTCGAGCGCGTCCTTCAGATCGCCGTATTTTGCGCCGTCTGCCGGATATATTCCGGAGAATACCATCGGGTTCACTTCGCGGTAGCCTTCGAGAGGCTCGTCACACGGGTTTTCGGCATCGGTGACTGTGTCTCCGACCTTGGTATCGGATATCGACTTTATCGAGGCGGTGATATATCCTACCTCGCCCGCCATGAGCGTGCCGCTGTTAAAGAGCTGCGATGCTCCCATATATCCCGTTTCCACGACATCGAACTCGGCGCCTGTCGCCATAAGGCGGATGCGCTGACCGATACGGATGCTGCCATCGAACACACGCACAAAAATGATGACCCCCTTGTAGGGATCGTATACACTGTCAAAGATGAGCGCCTTCAGCGGCTTTGTGTCGTCTCCGCCGGGAGCGGGGATATCCGTGACTATCCTTTCCATGACGTCATGGATGTTTATGCCCATTTTTGCCGATATCCTCGGTGCGTCCGCAGCGGGGATGCCGATCACGTTCTCGATCTCCTCGGCGGTCTTGTCGGGATCGGCGGAGGGGAGGTCTATCTTGTTTATGACGGGCATTACTTCAAGGTCGTGCTCTATCGCAAGATATGTGTTTGCGAGCGTCTGAGCTTCTATACCCTGTGTCGCGTCAACGATCAGAGCCGCGCCTTCGCACGCAGCGAGCGATCTTGATACTTCATAATTAAAATCGACATGACCCGGTGTGTCGATAAGATTGAACACATAATCCGTGCCGTTGTCCGCCTTGTATATAAGTCTTACCGCGCGTGCCTTTATGGTTATGCCGCGTTCGCGCTCGATATCCATATTGTCGAGGAGCTGATCCTCCATATCGCGCTTTGCAACGGTGTCGGTCTGTTCGAGAATGCGGTCGGCAAGCGTCGATTTGCCGTGATCTATATGCGCGATTATGCAGAAGTTCCTGATATTTTCTCTGTTGTAGTCCATTTTACCATCCTTTGCTGTTTCTGAGGGTACCGGAGATATATCTTTCCGCGGCGTCCTGCCACGAATTGAGCGGTTCGATATTTGCCGCCGCTATGCTGTCGCAGCGGAGCACTGCCGAATCGGCGGGTCTTTCTGTCGGAGTCACGGAGACGTCGTAGTATTCGTCAAAGCCCGAAAGTCTGGCATGGCGGAACACCTCGCTCGCAAAGCCGAATTCGGTGAATTCCCCGCGGTTCGCACAGTTGTATACACCGCATATCCCGTTTGATATGATATCTCCCGCGATCTCTGCGGCATCGCCTGCGTATACGGCGCAGTGCATGGTGCTGTTGTCGGCGGAGGATATCTTTTTCTCCGCTCCGTGCCGGAGTATATTGACAACGCAGTCCGTGCTCCCGCCCTGACCGAAGATCAGCTCGGGAAGGCGGAGTATATAGTATTTTTTGCACACGGATCTTATTATGCTCTCGCAGAGCAGATCAGCCCGTCCCTTTACCGAGACGGGAGCGGGGGATGAGTCTTCCGAAAAATCGCCGCGGCTCCCGTAGACCGCAGCCGAGCTTATGTACATCACGGCTATCCCGAGCTTTCCGCAAAGTGCGGCTATATTCCTTACAGCGGGGACATCTGTCTGTGAATGCTCGCCGCAGCATATCACCGCATCGGGGCTGCAGCGCTTGATGAAGCTCACAGCCGTGCGCATATCATAGAATTTTCTGCCGCTGTCGGCGAATGTATGATGACCGCGTCTGACAAACTCCGCTCTGAATGCAGCAGAAAGTCCGTCCGCCGCGCCTATGACGGCGATCGTCATTGTCATTCCTCCTGTTTGTCCGTACCTTTATCTGCTTGTCGGTCTTTTTTTCTGAAAACGAGCAGCTTGCTGAGGATATAATTCAGTATTATTATAAGGATGCTGACTGTCAGCTTTGCGACGCCTCCCTGAGCGCCGAAAAGACTCGTATCGAGCCCCGCCATTACGAGCAGCGAGGGGCATACGGTCTCGATTATGCCTGTGAATATGCGCGAACCGAAGAACTTTGCGGCTTCACCCGCAACGACTCCCGGCGACATATCCCTGCTCTCGAATACCCACAGCTTGTTGGTCACGAATGCGAATATCACCGCCGCGAGCCATGCCGCCGCGTTGCAGACCATGCCGTTTGCGATATCGTAGAGCCTTGTCACGGAAAGCGGCGTATACACCACCCAGTTGACGAGAGTGGTGCAGCCGCCCATTATTACATACATTATTATCTCACGGTATTTTACCAGGAGCTTTTTTATACTGCCGATAATTTCCACCTTGTATTATTCCTGCTTATCTGTCCTCCTGCGGCAGAGGACATTTTTTTATTCGTCGTCGTCGCTGCCGAACATCGAGATGTTGCGGCGGGACTCCCTGCGTTTTCCGCCTCCGAATCTGCCGTCTTCGTATCCTGCCGCCCTGGGTTCATCCGCCGATTTGAAGCGCTGCTCGGATGTCGGTGCGGA
>JAILFE010000039.1 GCA_024697725.1 Oscillospiraceae bacterium | reverse complement strand
GGAAAAATGTCAGATTGGGCAGATAAGGTCATTGAAAAGGCAGAGCAGCTTAAAGCTATTGAACAGGAGCAAAATAAGGACGGTGCTGCAAGATGATGTTTACAAAGGAACAGATCGACGAAGCAAATTCCAGACCGATAGCGGATTATTTCAGCTCGCGCGGATATAAGTGCGAACGTGCAGGCAGAGAAACACATATCAGAGGTTTCGGCGGATTTTTCGTAAAGGACAGCACGCAGGAATATTTCATACATTCCAAGCAGGAAGGCGGCAGGGGACTTGTATCCTGTCTGATGAAGGTATTTGATATGGATTTCAAACAGGCTGTTGCAGAAGCACTCGATGGAGCTGTAATGGTGAGATCGTATCAGCCGCAGATACGCACACCGCCTGCGACAGAGCAGGAAGAAAAGAAACAATTTGAATTACCCGAACACTGTGCGGATAACAACAAGGTGCGTACATATCTCAGCGGCAGGGGGATCTCATACGGGCTGATCGATGAATTTATAAAAAAAGGAATACTGTTTCAGGACAACAGAAATAATGCAGTTTTCCTGCATTTTAAGAACGGTGTTCCATGCGGTGCGGAGCTTCACGGTACAGGAGGCCGGTTTAAGGGAGTAGCTGCCGGAACAGGACGCACCTACACAGAATATATCTGCGGGAAGCCCGAAAAGGCATATCTGTTTGAAAGCTCCATTGATATGATGAGTTATCTTGAACTGCACAGGAGCACAGATAATTCTGCTTTTGCGGCTATGGCAGGTCTGAAACCATCCGTTGCAGAAGCTCTGATCGAAAAATACGGCAGGGTGATCCTGTGCGTGGATAACGATGAAAAAGGAGATGAATTCTGTCAGAGGTTTATTGGCAGATGCGAGCGCAATACTGAGTGCAAGCTGTACAAGGTTAAGGATCACAATGAGCTTTTGCAGAAGATTCGTCAGGAAAATTACAGAAGCAAAATCGGGCGAATGGGAACATGGGCGGATAAAACAATTCAGAAAGCCGAAAGACTGAATAAACAGGAGGTGTCGCTTTATGGCAGAAGATAAGAATTCCAAGAGAAAGGAATGGCTCAATACACTTGAAGGGAGAAGGGACGAAAAGCAGAAGTCTCTCAACGACCTTTCGGAACAGATAAAAAAGGTAAAGCAGAAGATACACGCCGATGAAGTCAAGAGACTTGATGGTATATGTTCGGAAAAGGGAATGACATACGAGGATATATGCAATTTCCTTGAAACTGTAAATATGCCGCTCTCAGAAATAATAATCAGACTGAATCCGAGGATTTCAATAGAACGTTTCAGAAACACTGATGAAAATAATAATGACGAAAGGAACGATGAACATGAGTAAGGTAATAATAAAGGGTATCATAGCAGGTGCGCCCGCACCGGAGACAAAGGAAACATATACAAGATTTGAAGTACCTATCATTCCCGACGGGAAGAAAGAGCCGGTATTCGCTGAGATGTATGGAATGCGTGACATTCCCGAAAGATATCCTGAGAATACGAGAGTGAACATAATCGCAGAAAGACGTACAAAGAGATTTTACGACGGAATTGAGGTGAATTACAGCGATATATATGCTGTACGTTCCATAAGCCGCGCAGTATAAGGGGGTATCCGCATGACCGAATACATCAATAAAGAATATTACAAAAGCATTCCGCTCAGTGAAAGGACATATCTTGATCCGGGTGCTAACTTAAATCTTTTTATGGACAGGCTCAATACAGAAAAAATCCCATTTTCGGCTACAATAAGCGATTATAAAAGGGTAGTGACTGTCAGCAAGGTAAATGCAGCGAGAGCAAAGGAAATTCTTGCATCTATCCCGAAGAAAGAGAACGCTTACAGAATAATCGGGAATAGCCGTTACAGCGATATCCCTGATAAGCGTTATGTCAATATGGACGCACAGACCGCGATTCAGACAGCGAGTATTCTTTCAAAGGACGGAAGAATGCGCTTTTCCGGCAGGATAACCGGAAACAAGGCAACAATAACGGTCAGCGGAGATAATAATGCTGCTGTGATACGCAGTATTATCGACGAGCTGAACAGTGCAGACCTTTTTGAAGAGATGAAGAAGTCGGGATTTGAACGTATTCAGCAGGGCAACGGAAATATAAATATCCGTAATATGAAAACAGGTGCGGTATGTTCATTCACTACAATTTCTGCATTGCGTGAATCGTGGAATGGCGGAGCCAGTGATTTCTTCCACCCGTCGGCATTCAGGATAGCAGCAACAGAAGATCAACTCTTTGACCCGTACTATATCTCCGAGTATGATCTTGAAAGCGGTCTGGAAACCGATGTTTACTATGACAGGAACGGCGATTGTCCGACATTCGCAACTG
>JAILFE010000391.1 GCA_024697725.1 Oscillospiraceae bacterium | reverse complement strand
CATACGCTCTCGTTCCTGCGCACAAGAAGCTTTATCCTTGCGGCAAGCTCGAGATATGACACATCTGCGGAGACGGCAGCATCTGCTCCTTTTGAGAGAGCCATTATCACCGAATATTCGTCCGCATCGCCCTTGCATATGTATATTATCGGTATCGTGCTGTCTCTGCGGTACTCTGCGATCATATCGAACGATACGGCATTGAGTATCAGTGCCTGCGGAGTATAAGCTTCATCATATCTGTCAAATATATTCCAGCCCTCGGGGGCAAGAAGCCTTATACAGCGCTCGCTGCTCCTGTTTTTTTCTCCTATGATCATAACATTGATCCTTGAATGTATAGTCATTGAGGATTCTCCTTTCTTCTGCCGATGCCGGGTATGTGCTTCTGTATGTAAAACAAACGGATGTCATTATATTTTTCACTTGCTCGGCTGAATTTACGATAATTTAACAATATTTTTATTATATCTTGTTCTTGTCTGCTGAATTTTAATAATAAACATATAAATTCACCTGCATCAACTGAATAAATCTCAGAAAACGGAACATACTATAGTCAACGACATTGGATTTTCGACATAGACCGTTCGCAGATGCTGGGATATTTGCAGCTGTGAGCAGGAAATGTCTGAAAATCTTTGTCATTTACTATAATTTACCGAAAGAGGTGATAATATGGAATTTCTGGATAAACTTTCCCTTACTCTGGCGATAATCGGCGGTCTTAACTGGGGACTGGTCGGGCTGTTTGAATTTGATCTTGTGGCGTGGCTCTTCGGCGGCTCTGCATCCGTACTGAGCAGGATAATCTACATTCTCGTAGCCCTTGCCGCGATCTGGTGCGCTTCGATGCTTTTCAGGAACAGCACCGAAAAGATAGCACAGTCCAACGCCTGACACCAAAAAACGATGCCTGTGCATATATTGTATGGGCATCGTTTTTTGCACACAAAGTATCGTACTATGTAATACGGGAAATTGGTTGATGATGCAGGAAAGATTAATTTTTCCTGCATTCCGCAGCTGTGGGGACGGAAACGTTTAATATTTTATAAGTTCCCGATCAGGTTATACCGGATGTATAAAAAAGCAGACAATTTTCAAACGAAAAGTATTGACAAAACAAAATGAGTGTGATATAATATGATATTACAAGTTTTGATAGTTTTGCTGATTTCAACATTGTTTTCCTGCTTTTCAACAGCTTTTCAAATAGTTTCCAACAGCATTTTCAAATGTTTCAATACTTTTTCAACATGATTTTGAAAGATTTGTACGTTATATTGCACAATTTCCGACCGGAGAATTATGCATATCTCCAAAATTAGGGAATTTTTTCTTTTTTTTTTCAATAAGTGTTGACGTTTAAAATATTATCGGTTATAATATACATGATGTTAGAAATCGTATGATGCTAATTTCCATTAGTTTTAACATCCGTTTTGTTGTCTCCTTTCTTTTGTTCTACACACATTTGTTTTTATTTATCTTATTTCCGGCAGAGCATATGCTCTGCTCTTTTTTTATGTTTTTTCAATGCAGACGGTATGCAACCGGAATTGTCATTTGCAACCGTGCGTTGCTTTTTATGCCGTTTTCCGATATTACGGCAATATCGTTCATATAATATTAATATTTACAGTCTTACGATGCAGTGAAATTCTGCTTGCATTATTTCCCGGATAATGCTATAATATATTGTATAATCATATTCAAGGAGAAAACCTTATGCAGACAAAGGTCGGAATGGTCTCTCTCGGATGCTCGAAAAATCAGGTCGATGCCGAGAGGATGCTTTACAAGATAGGCGCCGCGGGCTACAAGCTCGTCGGTGACGCCGCGCTCGCAGATATCGCGATAATTAATACCTGCGGCTTTATACAGTCAGCCAAGGAAGAGGCTATAGAAGAGATACTCGAATTCGCCGAGCTGAAAAAGGAAGGCAGGATAAAAAAGATAGTCGTGACAGGCTGTCTTGCCGAACGCTACCGCCACGAGATAGCAGAAGAGCTCCCCGAGGCGGATGCTGTGGTCGGGCTGGGAGAAAACGACAATATCGTAGAGATACTCGATTCTCTCTCGGAAAATATCCCTATCGAACGCTACGGCGTGAACGAACAGCTCTGTCTGACCGGAAAGCGTATACAGACGACTCTGCCGTTCTTTGCCTATCTGAAGATAGCCGACGGCTGCAACAACCGCTGCACTTACTGTTCGATACCGCAGATACGCGGAAAGATGCGCAGCGTCCCCATGGAGGATGCAGTCGCCGAGGCAAAAGAGCTCGTTTCCAAAGGAGTGCGCGAGCTTATCGTCATCGCACAGGATACCACCCGCTACGGCGAGGATATCTACGGGAAATGTATGCTGCCCGAACTTCTGAAAAAGCTCTGTGAGATAGACGATCTGAAATGGCTGCGTGTGCTGTACTGCTATCCCGACAGGATAACGGACGAGCTGCTCGATACAATCGCTTCCGAGGAAAAGATAGTGAAATATCTCGATATCCCGATACAGCACTGCTGCGGAGATATCCTCCGGCGCATGAACCGCCCCGGAGACGAAGAGACCCTGCGGAAGATCATAGCACATATCCGTGAAAAGGTGCCGGATATCATCCTGCGCACCACCCTTATCACGGGATTCCCAGGAGAGACCGGGGAACAGTTCGACACTCTCGCCGATTTCGTCAAAGATATGCGCTTTGACCGTCTCGGATGCTTCCCGTATTCCGCAGAGGAAAATACTCCCGCCGCCGAAATGGACGGTCAGCTCTCCGATGAGGAAAAACAGCACCGCGCCGATATAATAATGGAACAGCAGATGATAACGGTCGATGCAAAAAACACGGCTATGGTCGGAAAGGTCATCGAGGTCGTGACCGAGGGCTTCGACCGCTACGGCGACTGCTATTTCGGGCGCTCGGCTATGGATGCCCCCGATATCGACGGCAAGGTGTATTTCACATCGCCTCTTAAAAAACTGACGACCGGTCTTTTCACGAAGGTAAAGATAACCTCCGTGCTCGACTATGACCTTATCGGGGAGGTATACGATGAACCTGCCGAATAAGCTCACTGTATTGCGAGTGATACTTGTACCCATATTCATATTCTTCCTGCTCACCGATATCGTGCCGCTTTCCATGCTCTGGGCTCTTGTCGTATTCTCTGCGGCAAGCATCACCGATGCTCTCGACGGACATATCGCAAGGAGCCGCAACCTCGTGACGAATTTCGGGAAATTCCTCGATCCTCTCGCCGACAAGGTGCTCGTGATATCCGCTCTTGTCTGCTTTATCGAGATGGGTCTTGTCGGAGCCGTGCCTGTTATCATTATAACAGCGCGTGAATTCATGGTCTCGGGGCTGCGCCTTGTCACCGCGAACGAGGGGATAGTCGTTGCTGCAGGGATATGGGGAAAGCTGAAGACCGCTTTCACTATGATAACGATAATCCTTATAATGTTTTTCGGGATACTCTTTGAAAAGGACATATCCTCGCTGCCTGTATGGGCGATAATAACAGAACAGGTGCTGATATGGATATCCGTGCTGCTCACGGTGATATCCGGAGGGATATATCTCAAGGGCTATGGAAAATATATCAGACCGGACGAGTGATATAAAATCAAATATATAATTTAAAAATTTAACTTTAACGGAGGTAAAAACTATGGAATTCAGCGATCTTTTTCTTATGAGGATAACATTTGCAAATATCGACACTATGCGCTCCTGTATGGATGTTCTGTCTGCAAACAGGCTCTTTGCGTATGCCGCAGCCATGAGAGCAGGCACCTACTGCCTTCAGCTCACCACCAACGAGGACTCCACGGCAGGCTACAAGGTCGATGAGAACACCTTCGGCATAACCTCCGCCGATGCAAAGGACGATGTTCTGCTCGAAATATACACCAATGCAAGGCTCATGGGCAAGATAGAAGACATCATCGAACAGAAATTCGAGGATTCTATCCGTTCGTATGTAGTTCTGCCGATATATAAGGCATCGCGCAATATCCGCGTCGGCCTTCGCAATCTGAACCAGCTCTACAAAATGGACTGATAATGTCCGAACTTATAAAAATAAATCTCCGTGACGCATATGCCGAATGGGGATATATCACTCATCTCCCCGAAAATGAGAACGGACTGACAAATCCTTTCCACGGCATATCCTATGAAGATTTTCTGAGCAATGCACTCCCGCTGCTGATATCCTATGAACACCCTGTTGATATGCCCGACTGGTTCGTTCCGGAGACATACTATTATCTCTGGGACAACGGTGAGATAGTCGGTGAGTTCCGTCTTCGTCATCATCTGACAGACGCACTGAGAAAAGGCTCCGGACATATCGGCTACAGCATAAAAAAGGAATGCCGCGGCAAAGGCTACGGCACAGAGGGACTTAGTCTGCTCCTTAGCTATGCCCGCGATATCGTCCCGGAGGACGAGATATATCTCAGACTCGAAAAGCACAACACCGCATCGCTCAGGGTCATGGAGAAAAACAATGCCCGTTCTGCGGGTGAGGATGAAAAGTATTATTATATGCGCATACCAAAAATACGGAAGATACGGAGTTGATATTATGAGAAAATGCTTACGCTGCGGTTCCGATATGAAGGAGGACTGCGCCCTGAAGATAGAGGGCAGCGGCAACGCGATTATACTCTCGACCGATACAGGTGACAGCTCGATATTCCATGGAAAGATAGGGAAGCCCAAGGTAGCGATATGTCCCTTCTGCGGAGAGGTGTCTTTTTATACCGATGAGCTGAAAAAGCTCTGATGACCGCCAAAAAGGAGAATTTGCCATGAGCTGTGCCGACAATATATTTATAGAAAATGTCAAAGATATACTTGACAACGGCTTTTACGACACCGATCTTGAAGTCCGCCCGAAATGGGAGGACGGCACTCCCGCACATACCGTCAAGAAATTCTGCATAGTCAACCGCTATGACCTTCAGAAGGAATTTCCCATAATGACGCTGCGCCGCACCTATATCAAGACCGCTGTCAAGGAGATACTCTGGATATGGCAGAAAAAATCGAACAATATACATGACCTTGATGCGAAGATATGGGATCAGTGGGCGGACGAGAACGGCTCGATCGGCAAGGCTTACGGCTATCAGCTCGGGATAAAGCATCATTACCCCGAGGGCGATTTCGATCAGGTGGACAGGGTACTGTACGATCTGAAGCACAATCCCGCAAGCAGGCGTATAATGACCAATATCTACAATCACGCCGATCTCAGCGAGATGAGGCTCTATCCCTGCGCCTACAGTATGACCTTCAATGTCACGGGGGACAGGCTCAATGCCATACTCAACCAGCGCTCGCAGGATATGCTCGCCGCCAACAACTGGAACATATGCCAGTATGCTGTGCTGCTGCATATGATTGCTCAGGTAAGCGGATACAAGGCAGGGGAGCTCGTACACGTAATCGCAGACGCACATATCTATGACAGACATATCCCGATAATAAAGGATATAATAAAAAAAGAGCCTTATCCCGCACCGAGATTCATACTCGACGACAGCATAACCGATTTCTACAAATTCACCCCCGACAGCTTCCGTCTTGAAAATTACGAATACCACGAGGAAAAGATAGTTTTCCCCGTGGCTGTATAGTGCGTACTCACCAAATACTATGCTTACTTTTTTACAAAATGATATTTGCTTTTTACTCTGCAATATGCTATAATTATTATGATATGCATATATATACTTGTTTTGCGAGGTGAAGAGCTTGATATATCTGACGGGAGATACGCATATACCCATCGACATTGAAAAACTGAATGAAAAGCTCTTTCCCGAACAGCTTTCCATGACAAGAGAGGATCATGTCATAATATGCGGCGATTTCGGCGGCATATGGGATGAGAGCGAGCGCCACAAAAAATGGCTCGGATGGCTTGCCGAGCGCAATTTCACCGTACTTTTCGCCGACGGAAACCACGAAAATTTCACTATGCTCGAAAAATATCCCGTAAGCGAATGGCACGGCGGAAAAATACACGTTATAGCCGACAATATATTCCACCTTATGCGCGGTCAGGTGTTCGATATCGAAAACAGGCTCTTCTTCGTCATGGGCGGAGCGTATTCCAAGGACAGGATATTCCGCACGCCCGGGGTATCGTGGTGGGCGAGGGAAATGCCGGACGAAGAGGAATACAAGGAGGCTCTGCGCAATCTGAAAAAGGTCGGGTTTTCGGTGGATCATGTCATAACGCACACCGCTCCCACGAATATAATATCCCGCTTCTATACGGATGAACACGAAAAGCCGCTGAACGAATTTTTACAGTATCTTGCCGATACGCTCTCTTTCGACAAATGGTTCTTCGGCCATGTGCATACCGACGAATTCATAGACGACCGCTTCATAGTCCTGTATGACAGGATATACGATCTTGAACGCAATGTCATGCTTGAAGAACGATGCAGGGGATTCGCTTCCGACGAGATGCACCACGAGGCTTAAAACCATAAAAATATATACTGCCGTCATTTTAAACAAATGACGGCAATTTTTGTGGTTAATCTGATTAAAACAGAAAAAAACTTCTTTACAAACCCGGCAGAATGTGGTATAATATAATTTGGAGTATTTAGGAACCACTGATCAAATCAGTGATCCCTTAACGGCGCCGTGCAGTCCCTATATGAAAAAAAGCACGGCGTTACGCAAATACACAAATCTATATTAATTATTTAGGAGGACTGTCTGAAATGGCAAGAAAAATGAAAACCATGGACGGTAACCACGCGGCGGCATGGGCATCATACCCCTTTACCGACGTTGCTGCGATCTACCCCATCACGCCTTCTTCCGTTATGGCAGAAGATACTGATGTAAGATCTGCAAAGGGAGAGAAAAATCTCTTCGGTCAGACTGTAAGAGTTGCAGAGATGCAGTCGGAGGGCGGTGCGTCCGGTACTGTTCACGGCTCACTTTCCGCAGGTGCTCTCACAACTACCTACACAGCTTCACAGGGACTTCTTCTGATGATCCCCAATATGTATAAGATAGCAGGTGAGCTCCTTCCCTGCGTTATACACGTATCCGCAAGATGCGTAGCTTCCCACGCGCTCAATATCTTCGGTGACCACTCCGATATATATGCGTGCCGTCAGACGGGTTTTGCAATGATATGCTCGTCCAACGTTCAGGAAGTAATGGATCTCGGTGCGGTATCACACCTTTCCACAATAAAGGGCAGAGTTCCTGTTCTCCACTTCTTCGACGGCTTCAGGACCTCTCACGAGATCCAGAAGATCGAGACCTGGGACAACAAGGATCTTTCCGAGATGATCGACTGGGATGCTGCTCAGGCATTCAGGAACCGCTCCCTCAGCCCCGAGCATCCCGAGCTCAGAGGTACCGCTCAGAACGGCGATATCTTCTTCCAGGCAAGAGAAGCCTGCAACGAATACTACGACAAGTTCCCCGCGATCGTTGAGGAGTATATGAACAAGGTCAATGCCAAGATCGGCACAGACTACAAGCTGTTCAACTACTACGGCGCTCCCGATGCTGATCATATCATCATCGCTATGGGCTCTGTATGCGATACTATCGCAGAGACTATCGACTATCTCAACGCCAACACAGGCGCTAAGCTCGGTCTCGTAAAGGTAAGACTCTACAGACCCTTCGTTGCAGAGAAGCTCATCGAAGCTATCCCCGACACAGTAAAGCAGATCTCCGTTCTCGACAGAACAAAGGAACCCGGCTCTATCGGCGAGCCTCTCTATCTTGATGTTGTCGCAGCTCTCAAGGGCAGCAAGTTCAATAACATCACTATCGCAGGCGGCAGATACGGTCTCGGCTCCAAGGATACGACTCCCGACCAGATCAAGGCCGTATACTGGAACAGCTGCGACAAGCAGGACTACAAGCCCAGATTCACTATCGGCATCAACGATGATGTTACACATCTTTCACTTGCTTCCGAGGGCAAGCTCGACACAGCTCCCGCCGGAACAACAGCCTGCAAGTTCTGGGGTCTCGGATCTGACGGTACTGTCGGCGCTAACAAGAACTCCATCAAGATCATCGGCGACCACACAGATATGTATGCTCAGGCATATTTCGCATACGACTCCAAGAAGTCGGGCGGCGTTACTATCTCTCACCTGAGATTCGGCAAGACACCGATCAAGAGCACATATCTTATAAATATGGCTGATTTCGTTGCCTGTCACAACCAGGCTTATATCACAAAGTACGATATGGTACAGGATATCAAGCCCGGCGGATCCTTCCTCCTCAATACACAGTGGAAGGACAAGGAACTCGAGGAGCATCTCCCCGGTCAGGTAAAGAGATATATCGCTGAGAACAATATCAACTTCTACACTATCGACGGCGTTGATATCGGCAAGAAGATCGGTCTCGGAAACAGGATCAATACCGTTCTCCAGGCTGCATTCTTCAAGATCGCCAATATCATCCCCATCGATGATGCAGTAAAGTATATGAAGGACGCCGCTACAGCATCCTATTCCAAGAAGGGCGACGCTGTCGTTAAGATGAACCACGACGCTATCGACGCCGGTGTCAAGGAAGTCGTAAAGATCGACGTTCCCGCATCCTGGAAGGACGCAAAGGATACTGAAATGGGTATGTCTGCTGTAACAGAGGGCAGAAAGGAAGTAGTTGACTTCGTCAACAAGATCCAGATCCCCGTAAATGCACAGCAGGGCGACAAGCTCCCTGTTTCGGTATTCAGGGATATGATGCCCGACGGTACATTCCCGCAGGGCTCGGCTGCATACGAGAAGCGCGGCATCGCAGTTGACGTTCCTTCGTGGGACAGCACAAACTGCATCCAGTGCAACTTCTGCTCTTATGTATGCCCTCACGCTGTTATCAGACCCGTTGCAATGACGGATGCAGAGCTTGAAGCTGCTCCCGAATATGCAAAGAAGACAGCTATAAAGATGACCGGTATGCCCGATCTTCACTTCGTGATGACAACATCTGTCCTCGACTGCACAGGCTGCGGCTCCTGCGTGAACGTATGCCCCGGCAAGAAGGGCGCAAAGGCACTTTCCATGAAGCCCGCTGCAGAGCAGGACGGCGTTCAGGAAGTATTCGACTACAGCGTAAAGCTTGCTGACAAGCCCGAGGTAGTTGAAAAGTTCAAGGAAAATACGATCAAGGGCTCACAGTTCAAGCAGCCCCTGCTCGAATTCTCCGGCGCGTGCGCAGGCTGCGGTGAAACACCTTATGCTAAGCTCGTTACACAGCTCTTCGGCGACAGGATGTATATCGCCAATGCAACAGGATGCTCGTCCATCTGGGGCGGCTCGGCTCCCTCTACTCCTTATACAGTAAATAAGGAAGGCAAGGGTCCCGCATGGGCTAACTCCCTCTTCGAGGACAACGCAGAGTACGGCTACGGTATGTGGCTCGCACAGAACACTCTCCGTGAAAGAGCAATAGCTATCCTCAATGATATCCAGGAAAACGGCAAGAACGAGGATGTCAAGAAGGCTATCGGCGAATTCCTCAAGACAAAGGATGACGGCAAGGCAAACAAGGCTTCCACAGAGGCTCTCGTAAAGGCTCTCGAGGCTTGCGACTGCGACAAGGCTAAGGAAGTCCTCAAGCTCAAGGATTATCTCTCCAAGAAATCCATGTGGGTATTCGGCGGCGACGGCTGGGCTTATGATATCGGCTTCGGCGGTCTCGACCACGTTATCGCTCAGAACGAGGATATCAACATCTTCGTATTCGATACAGAAGTATATTCCAACACAGGCGGACAGTCCTCCAAGTCCACACCTACAGGCGCAACTGCTCAGTTCGCAGCAGCCGGCAAGGTTACAAAGAAGAAGGATCTCGCAGGTATAGCAATGAGCTACGGTTATGTATATGTTGCTCATATCGCAATGGGCGCAGACATGAGCCAGTGCATCAAGGCTATCGCAGAGGCTGAGGCTTATCACGGACCTTCGATCATCATCGCATATGCACCCTGCATCAACCACGGCATCAAGGCAGGTATGGCAAAGTGCATGGAAGAGGAGAAGAAGGCTGTAGAGGCAGGTTACTGGCATCTTTACAGATACAATCCCGAGCTCAAGGCAGCCGGCAAGAATCCGTTCACACTCGACAGCAAGGTTCCCAACATCGATGAATACAAGACATTCCTCGCAGGTGAGAACCGCTATGCAGCACTCGCTAAGCAGAATCCCGAGAGAGCAGAGAAGCTCTTCTCGCAGGCTGTTGAGAACGCTAAGGACAGATACGATTATCTCACAAGACTCACAAAGCTCTACGGAGACGACAATAAGTAAGTGTCCTCCTGACAAGAGTATGATATATGTACGTGCGGCATGATCACCCGCCGTACATAGCAAACAGCAGCCGCTGTATCTTCTTAATGAGAGAAGTACAGCGGCTGATGTTTTTATATTACGTCTGTTTACAAGAATCATGCCCCCGCAGAGAACATTCTGCGGGGGCATTTGTGAAAAGACTTATGTTATTGTTTACGCACTAATTATCATATGAGACGGTAAACAAGGCTCCATCCGGCACTCCATCCGGAATCAATATAAGAAGTTTCCTTTATGCATACACCGACCTTTTTCCCTTTATAGATCAGATCGTATGTAGTTCTTGTAATTTTCTCCTCGCTGCCGTCCGATCTTGTTTCGGTCAGAGTTTCGGTCTTCTTTTCCTTGAGAGTATATCCTTTTTTCTTAAGTGCTTTCTCATACTCTTTACTTTTCTTTGAGATATCCGATTCGGTCAGAACACGATCGGGGTAAGAGTCGTAATATAAAACAGCTGCACAGACATTATTTGTACCATTATATTTGCCATAATATCCAAAAGAGGACCAAAGCTCAAAATCGGCGGAAATATCTTTAAGAGAGGGATAAGCCGCAGGCTTCGTCTTTACCTTGAACTTATTGCTTTTTGCCTTTACTTTGCCGTCCTCGCCCTTCAGACCGACCTTGAAATAATATGTCGTATTCTTTTTAAGACCTTTGACCCAATACCATATTGATGATTTACCTGTGTTTACTTCCTCGCAGTTTTTGCATTTCACATACTTTTTCGACGCAGCGTCGTAAATATAAATGACATAATTTTCATCGGAATATTTTATACCAAGCTCCTTTAGTCCGTCTAATCCGCCTACATAATCAACATACCCTCCGTCGTAGATAACGATACCTACGGAATCCGATGTTGAAGCTGTACCGACAAACGAGTGATTCCTAGAATCGTCATCATATTCATCCGCAGACACCTATAAATAACCATACGGCAGCATAAACATTGCCATCACAAAAACGCACATCAGCGCACCGAGCTTTGTTAATTTCTTCATTCCGAAATCCCCTTTTGTCATTTATTTCAGGATATTGAACACCCCGATATATTATAATTATAGGAAAGAAATGTTACAAAAAAAAGCAAGGTGTAAAAATATTTTTAAAAAAATTTTGCCGGACGATACGGTAAAATACGTATCGTCCGGCAAAATGAAATTTTCAACCATTCAACAACAATATGTTGAATTATTCTTCGTCTTCATCGTCATTATCTGTGCTGTCGTCTATGACCTCTTCGGCTTCCTCCAGCATAGCTTCCTGTTCCTCGGCTCTGAGTTCTTCTTCGGACGGCTGTTCTATTTTCTCCACAGCTGCGTCCTCCTCATATTCCGTTCTTGTGAAGGCAACGACGTTCTCATTCTCACCGAGCCTCATCACGCGCACGCCCGTGGCATATCTGCCCATGAGCCTTACATCGCTGACCCTGATCCTGATTATTACGCCGTTATTGGATATGATGATAAGATCGTCCGTCTCGTCAACGACCTTGATGCCGCATACGCTGCCCTTTTCGTCGCTGATCTTGTAGTTCTTCATTCCGTAGCCGCCGCGGTTCTGTATGCGGTAGCTTTCGAGAGGCGTCCTTCTGCCGAAGCCCTTGTCGCTCACGGTGATAACGCTTGCACCCTCACGCACACGCGCCATAGATACGACATAATCGTCCTCACGCAGCTTTATCGCCCTTACGCCATGTGCAACACGGCTCATGGGACGCAGACAGGTCTCGGGGATGCGTATCGCCATACCGTTCTTTGTCGCTATGATGAGCTGATTGGTGCCGTCGGTCATCCTTACGCCCTCGATCTCGTCGCCCTCGTCAAGACCGATGGCACGGAGTCCTGCCTTGCGCACGTTCCTGTACATTTCGAGCGGTGTGCGCTTGATCTTGCCGTTCTTTGTCACCATAACTATGAACTTGCCCTCGGCAAAATCGGAGGTCTTTATCATAGCAGCTATCTTTTCATCCTCGGTAAGAGGGAGAAGATTTATTATATTCGTACCCTTCGACTGCTTTGTGCCTTCGCCTATCTCATAGCATTTGAGCCTGTACATTATACCCTTGTTGGTGATGAACAGCACATGATCGTGCGTCGAGCATACGAACATCTCGTTGATGAAGTCCTCTTCACGCTGCTTCATGCCGAGAACGCCCTTGCCGCCGCGGTTCTGTTCCTTGTAAAGACAGAGCTGCTGACGCTTGATATATCCGTTGTCGGTGAGAGTAACGACATTTTCCTCAACAGGGATAAGATCTTCTATA
>JAILFE010000237.1 GCA_024697725.1 Oscillospiraceae bacterium | reverse complement strand
ACAAGGTCATAAAGCTCTATGATATGCTGAAGGAAAACAAAGCCGCGATCGGCGGCACCGGTTATTCATCGCTCGGTATGCTGATAAGCATCGATGAAGCTCCCGAAGTCATAGTCGGTGAGATACTGGAAGCTGACGAGTACCTCAAGCAGTTCAGACTGTTCGGCAAGGAGTCAGACGACAGAACACAGCGGCTCATGTTTGCCGAACTGCTCGTTGCTTCAAGCTGCGGAACAGGCTCTTCAATGATAAACAATGCATTCATCAACTGTGCTTTCGGTATCCTGAAGGCACAGCAGATCGTAGCGGTGATATCGGTGATATCAAATGTCCTCCCCGCCGTTCTGGGTGCTGTTACAGACAGTGAGAGCGGCGATACGGACAGCGGAGATACTGCAGGACCGGAGTCCGGGGAGGTCTGAATGGTTATCGAGCTTCGGAGGATCGGCAGCGATAACAGGGCGGAATGCGAACAGCTTTCCGTCAGGGATGAGCAGAAGCAATATATAGCAAGCAATAAGGATTCTCTGACGGAAGCTGAAAACAACTCAGATGTTGCGCGGACTTTTGCCATATATGCTGACGGCAGGATGGTAGGCTTTACCATGTTCGCATTTGATGGATACAATGAAGATCCGGAAGATAAATACTGGCTCTGGAGATTTATGATAGATAAAAACGAACAGGGCAAAGGATTCGGCAAAGCTGCATTAGCCGAGATCATCAGGTATTTCAGAGAACACAATGCAGATATCATCACGCTTTCGACCAAAGAGACAAATTCTGCGGCGCTCGGGCTGTATCACCGGTTCGGATTCTCCGAAAACGGCAAGATGAACGATGATGAGATCATACTAAAACTCTGCCTGTGAGTAATATCCACGTTTATAAAGGTGAATAGCTATGAGTGAATACAAGATACTGAAAGCAGAGCCGGAAATGCTCCCTGTGATCGGAGAGATCGTTTCGGAAACGATCAGGGAAATATATCCGAGGTATTATACCGAAGAAGTCGTGGATTTCTTTCTGGAACTGCATAATGCCGAAAATATCGGAAAAGATATATCGGCAAAGAAAACTTATATTATTTACAGCGGCGGTATACCGGTGGGAACGGGAACTGTCGATGAGAATCATTTATGCCGTCTGTTCGTATTGCCTGAATATCAGGGCAAAGGGGCAGGAACTGCACTGCTTGACTATCTTGAAGATAAGATCATCAGGGAGTATGGTCTGGTTCTGCTTGATTCTTCACTGCCGTCAGGAGAGTTCTACAGGAAAAGGCATTATCATCAGGTGGAACACAGAGAACATCATGTGAAGAACGGGAAGATACTTTCTTACGAAGTGATGTGCAAAAGATATCTTCCTGTCGATCCGGATAAATAACGGCACCTGCGCAAAATGGTGTTGATTTTTCTGTAAGGATATGATATAATCATCTTAGCTTACAGTTCCGGAAACAGCGATAATGTGACAGGCAGGACAGATGATATGAATATGGTGCATTATCCGTCTTATGTCTGCCTTATCATAAAGGAGGCTTTGTTATGGATCTCCAGGCGTTGGTAAACAAGTTCAGGATCATTGCGGGCGTATACGCATTTGATATCCTGCCTGACGGGAGCTACAGTGAGATACGCATCATGGCGATCAATGCCCTCAACGATATGATGTTCAATGTGTATCCCGATGCGCCTGAGTTCTACCCCGGAGTACCGCTCCGCAGATACTTCACCGAGATCAATCTGGAGAACTTCATATATACTAGCGCTGTCAATAATGAGCCTCTGTATTCATATGTCAATGCATTCGGATTGTGGATCAAGGGCTTTTATCTGCCGCTGGATGTGGACGGTAATATCATCACTGAAAAAGGTGAGCCGAACACTTCGCCGAGGACAGCATACTGCTTATACATAACAACACGCTCCGATCACGCAGAGACTGATTATATGTCACAGCACTCCGATGGTGTTTCCTCCGCAGTCATGAATATCAGTCTCAAGCTGCACGAGACCCCTGACTTTGAACAGGCAATGGCCGCTGCGGTGAACGAGATAAAGAAGATCTGCGGTGCAAAGCGCTGTGCGCTGTATACCGTTGATGTCAGCACTCAGCAGTGCAGTTTCATAAATTCGGAAGGCACACAGGTCGATTATCCCGAGAATTTCGCTTCCGAACTGGGGCGCTCCCCCTTTGAGGTCGCCCTCGCATGGGAGGATTCTCTCGAAGACAGTGACTGTCTGATCCTTGATGATCTCAGCGTGATACGTGAACGCGATCCCGTATGGTACGAATCGCTGCGCAAGCATGATATAGAGAACATCATCCTGTACGCGATCAGAAACAATAAGATACTCGTAGGTTTTCTCTGGGCTGCCAATTATGATACATCAAAGAAGATGCAGATCAAGGAAACGCTTGAACTGACGACTTTTCTCCTTTCATCGGTCATAGCGAACCACCAGTTCGTTTCACAGCTCGAATTCAAAAGTACTGTAGACGGACTTACACAGCTTCTCAACCGCAACGCAATGGACGAGCGTGTTGATGATCTTATTTCCGGAAAGACAAAACTTCCCGAGAAAATGGGCGTTGCTCTTGCCGATCTGAACGGACTGAAGATAGTCAATGACGATGAAGGCCATGACGCGGGCGACAAACTTCTGATGAGAGCCGCTGCACTGCTGAAGCTTGCTTTCGGCGACTATGAGATATACCGCGCAGGCGGCGATGAATTCTACATTTTCTGTCCGGATATATCAGAGGAAAAGCTTACGGAACAAGTACGGCAGCTTTATTCTCTTGCAAACAGCACTCCCGATGTAAGATTTGCTGTCGGTACAATTCATCTGACCGGAAAATACGATATCCGCAGCGCGATGAAGACCGCAGATGAGCGTATGTACAAGGATAAACAGGAATACTACCGCCTGCATCCGGATAAGGACAGACGAAGACAGAACAGACCCGATTGATCCGAGTTATTGACAAATGACAAAACGGCTCCGAACCGCTGTTTATAGCGTTCCGGAGCCGTTTTTTCCGTTTTTGTATCAGCCGGGGTTTTACTGCGCACCTCCGTTTTGATATACTTTAGATTTTGTGTATTATGTCAAGTTTTGTCATACCGGATCAATATAATACTGACCTAATGACCAATATACGAAAGTCGTGCAGATGAATATTGACAAACGGAAAATTCTCTGATATAATCACATTATCAAATTTATCAAGATCATGTGAAAGAGGCGGGAAGATGACCGAGACAAAAGAATTCAGCTTTCGCTCCCGGAACAGAACAAATACTATACACTGCAGGATATGCAAGCCATCGGGGGAGCCTGAAGGCATTGTGCAGATAGCCCACGGCATAACCGAGCATATCGGGATGTATGACAGCTTTATGTCATATCTTGCCGGAAAAGGCTATATCGCTGTCGGGAATGACCACCTCGGACACGGTCTTTCTGCCGCGGATGAACAGGATAAAGGCTTTTTTGCCGAAGAGCGCGGCTGGCATTACTGCGCAGCGGATATAAACAAGCTGTCAACGCTCATGAAAGCAAAATATCCCGGACTTCCGTATTATTACTACGGTTTCAGCATGGGCAGCTATCTTGTACGCACCTGTCTGATAAAATATCCCGACTGCTGCGATAAGGCTCTCATTGTCGGAACAGGCTTCCCTGCGCCTTCACGCCTTCAGGCAGGCTACGCCCTGACAGACACTATTGTCCGCCGGAAAGGGAGCAGATATGTGAGCCGCCGTGTGTCAAAGCTGATCTTTTCCTCATACAACAGTCACATTGAAGATCAGCGCACACCATATGACTGGTTAAGCCGTGTTGATTCCTCGGTCGATGACTATATGAACGATCCGCTCCGCACAGGCGCTTCAACCGTGAGTCTGTACAGGGATATGTTCGGAGGTATCATATTTGACTGTGACAAGAACAATCTTGAAAAGATGAACAAGGATATGCCCGTGCTTTTTCTCTCGGGCAGTGAAGATCCCGTAGGCGACTACGGCGACGGAGTATACAGGACTTACAAGTCCTTCCTAAATGCGGGTATGAAGAATGTCTCACTGAAAATCTACGGCGGCGCAAGGCACCAGCTCCTTCTGGAGCAGAACAAGGATGAAGTTTTTGACGATATCCTTGCTTTTATGAAATAAACAATGTTTTTTTGAAATTTTCTTATACAAGAAAGCGTGGTGAAACTAATGGATATCAAAACGGAAAACCTTCCCGAAGAATTGTACGGAGTACTTGCCGATCTGCTGAACAGAAGGGAGAATATCGAGATACTCAACAGCATACGCGGTGAATACGGCGTGCTGAACTATCTCTGCGGACGCGAGGACGGAGTTTCGGCGGGCGAGTTAGGCAAGGCGCTGCACGTTGTTCCCGGACGCATGGCGGATATACTGAAAAGCCTTGAACAGAAAGGTCTTATCGTGCGCCTCCACAACGACAAGGACAGACGTGTGGTCAACGCAGTAATCACCGATGAGGGGCGCAGGGTCTCTACCGAAAAGCGGCTGGAGATACACAATGACTATCAGGGTCTGTTCCGTATACTCGGTGAGACCGAAGTGCGGGAATTGATACGTTTGCTGAGGATAGTCCTCTCCTACTATCCGGACAAATAAATCATATTTGTTTTCCTGATTTTCGGTAAAGTTGCATATTGAAATCAGGGTCGTTTTATTATATAATATGTTCGCAATACGAACTATTCGCATTGCGAACAGTTCGTAACACGAAATATAAGACTTTTCAAGACTTTTTCGGGATGGTGTAACAATGGAATTTATGCAGAAAAAGGTCATCGGCGGGATAACCTATGACTGTTATCCCCTCACCCCGGCGCAGCTCGTGCATATAAGCACGCTGAGGTACAGCCCCACGGCTGAGATCGTCAATATCGGTACAGGACAGTATCTTCAGACCAAGCTGAACATCGCAGCTCTGCGTGAAGCTCTCAACCGCGCTGTGGAACGCTGCGAATCCATGAGGATGAGGATATGGAAAGACCCCGACACCGGCGAGCTCTGGCAGTATATCGAACCCTACCGCAATGAATATTTTGAATACTACGATTTTTCCGAGTGGCAGGAGGACAGGATAACCGAGGTTCTGAACAAGTGGACCTCACAGCCTTTTGATACCTACGGCGGAAAGCTTTCGAGGATAGTTATCGTATCCCTTCCCGACGGCTACAACGGCTTTTATTTCAACGTACACCATTCCTGCATGGATTCCTCATCCGTCATCGCGTTCTCAAGGGACGTCATGGAGATATACTGTGCGCTGCTTTACGGTATGCCCTACCCCAAGCCTATGGGCAGCTATATCGAATCCGTCGAGAAAGACCTTGCATACGAGGGCAGCGCAAAGCAGAAGCGTGACGCCGAATACTGGCACAAACAGCTTGCCATGCCCGAGCCGATATACACCGATTTCACGGGTCCCGGCAGACTTATGACGCTCCGCCGCGAAAACAAGAACAAGAAGCAGAGATGGGGCAAGCTCACCACCTCAAACGGCGACGGCAGCACGATCACATATGAGCTTGATGTGGATTCCACAAATAAGATAATGGACTTCGCGAGGAAATATGAACTGCCCGTAAGTGTAGTTATACTCCATGCGATACGCACCGTGCTTTCAAAATTCAACGGCAACGAGAAAGACATTACCATACGCAACTTTGTCAGCAGGCGTTCCACGCTTCTTTTCAAGAAGTCGGGCGGTGTGCGTATGCACTGCTTTCCCATGAGAACGATAATCCCTCTGAAAGCTACTGTGCTCGAATCCATGCGTGCCATAAAGAAAACTCAGGACGAGCTTTTCCTCCATGCAGACTATTCCACGCTCCAGTACATCAAGGAACAGCGTGAGGCTTACGGCTTTGAGCCGGGCGGCTGCTATCACAGTGTGAATTTCACCTATCAGCCAGGCACTATCAACGGCATGGTGGATCTCCTTAAAGGGATAGGCTTCAAGAGCCGCTGGTACAGCAGCGGAAAACAGCCCCAGCCCATGTATATCACCGCAATGCACCGCCCCAGTGACGGCGGTCTGAACTTCTACTTCGGATATCAGCTTGACAGCGCAACTCCCGAAGAGATAGAGTTCCTTTACTACTTTACGGGAAGAGTGCTGTTCAGAAGCATTGAGAATCCCGACAAGACCATAAAAGAAATAATCGATATGACCTGAGACAAAAGAGGAAAGTGATATTTATGCTGGAAAAATTCAAAGAGATAATATGCAATTATGTTGAAGTCGCTCCCGAAGATATTACCGAGGATTCAAGATTCATCGAAGACCTGGGCTTCAATTCCTACGATATAATGTGTATGCTGGGCGATGCCGAAAGCGAATTCGATATTGAGATAGACCAGGAAAAGATCGCAGATATGAAGACCGTAGGAGAAGTACTTGAATACTTCGGAGGGCTTGTAAATGAGTGAGCTGAATACGCTTATCGACCTTGTTTACAATGCCGATGAGGACTACGGCGATGAGATATTCCTCAGGGAGTATATAAACAAGGGATTCCGCGACACAAGTTTCCGTGAATTCCGCCGGAGGTGTGATGCGCTTGCATCATGGATAGGCGAACACTTTGACCACAGGACCCATATCGCAGTAGTCGGCACCACATCCCGCGAATATCTGACCGCGTGGTTCGGCGTGCAGTGCAGCGGAAATGTATCCGTACCTGTAGACACGACCAACAGCACCGAAAATATCGCCGACGAGATAGACCGTTCCGACAGTGAAGCGCTGTTCATCGATGACAGACATATCAAGGATATGGAACTGTTCAGAGAGCGCTGCCCCAAGGTAAGATACTTCATCCACCTTGACAAAAAGTATGAGGATATGCTTTCACTGGAGGAGATAGTTTCGGAGAATACAGGCAGAAAGCCATCCGCCTGTGTAAACAAGGATGATACAGCGGCTATACTCTTCACTTCCGGCACCACCGGAAAAAGCAAGGGCGTCATGCTCTCCCACGGCAATCTTATCGACAACACCACCTGCTGCCCCGAGGACGACTATCACGGCAAAAAGCTGCTGACCGTACTTCCGATACATCATGTATACTGCCTTACTCTTGATATACTTCACAGCCTGTGGAACGGTGTGACGGTATGCATCAATGACAACCTGATGCACATCGCCCGCAATCTGAAGCTGTTCGAGCCCAATTATTCCACCTTTGTTCCGATGATAGCGGCGACAATACTCGGAAAAATGCAGATGGCAGCAAAGAAGATACCCGACAAGAGACTTATCGCAAAAGAGACCTTCGGAGAGAACTTCATCGCCATTTTCAGCGGCGGCGCATATCTCAGCCCCGATATCATCAGAGGCTACGAGGAATTCGGGATACCGATCGCACAGGGCTACGGAATGACCGAGTGTTCCCCGCGTATATGCACGGGGATACTGAACTGCCCCAAGCCCGATTCTGTAGGAAAGATCGTCAAAGGCTGTGAGGTAAAGATCGTTGACGGCGAGATATGGGTAAAAAGCCCTTCCGTGATTAAGGGTTATTACAAGGATCCCGCAGAAACGGCAAACTCCCTCACCCCCGACGGCTGGCTGATGACAGGAGACTTAGGACACACCGACGAGGACGGATATCTTTATATAACGGGAAGAAAGAAGAATCTTATCATACTTTCCAACGGCGAGAACGTTTCCCCCGAGGAGCTTGAAAACCAATTCGCCCTGTTTGCTCCCATAAAAGAGATAGTCGTATACTCCGAAAATGAACAGATAACAGCTCAGGTATTCCCCGACCCGGACTATCCTTCCGAAGATATACAGTCGGAGATAAGAGCGGAGATAGAACGTGTGAACAGCACATTCCCGCCCGCAAAGCGCATAATCAATGTCATTTTCCGTGACAGGGAATTCATCAAGACCGCATCCCGCAAGATCATAAGAGCGAAGATCAATGAATAACAGTTATTAATTCCGGTCACCGGCAGAAGCGGCTGCAGATCAGAGATTTGCAGCCGCTTATGCATTCGGGACACCATGTTATAATGTTCATATTTTCAACCCTTCTTAATACATACAATAAAGAGTCCTTGATTATTTCTGAAATATATGATATAATAATACTGCTTTTATTGCTGAATAACAC
>JAILFE010000381.1 GCA_024697725.1 Oscillospiraceae bacterium | reverse complement strand
GAAAAGCATATCGCATGAAATTTGTGAAAAAACACAATTTGAAAAATGCTGAAAAATTTGATATAATTAGTACATAACGAGTAGCAATTCTGCGTAAGTCCAGTTATTGCTGCTCGTTTTATTATTTTATGGAGGTAGATCGTAATGAAAAGAATCAAAGAAGCGTGTATCTGCCAGACTCTTCATTTTATGCTCAAGGAAGATGTCGGTCACGACTATGCGGTAAGGGTAGTTCAGGAGGAGATCAAAAATACAAGGAAAGCCTTGAAAAGAGCAAAACCAAGTACAAGATCCTTGAAGAAACCGAGCAGCCTGACGGCTCTGTTATCATCAAGATCAAGAAGCAGTACAGCACAGCTCCTGTCGGCTCTTATCTCGACTGATACAATTTCATATCATCAAAACAGCGTGTGGCGTAAGCATAAATCCAGCTTCCAGCCACACGCTGTATTTATTAGGAGGAAATCAAATGGAACAAACCGCAAATCAATTCTTAGGGCGTGAGCCTGTCGGCAAACTGATGAAAAAGTACGCTGTGCCTTGTATCATTTCTTTGCTGGTGGGGGCGCTCTACAACATCGTTGACCAGATATTCATCGCCAACGCAAGTTATCTCGGCTCTTATGGAAACGCTGCAAATACGGTGGTGTTTCCGCTGACAGTCATAGCTCTTGCAATAGCTGTTATGATCGGTGACGGCTGCTGTGCCTTCGTGAGCCTGAGTCTCGGAAAGGGCGAACCGGACAAGGCAAGGAAAAGTGTCGGCAACTCCGTCCTTATGACGATCATGAGCAGCCTGATCCTTTGTGTCGTGTACATGATATTCAGCGACGGCATCATCGCAATGTTCGGCGGTACGGTCAATGAAGAAACATTCCGCCACTCAAAGGAATATTTCTTCTATATCTCGCTTGGAATCCCGTTCTATATGTTCGGTCAGGCTATGAACCCTGTTATCCGTGCGGACGGCAGTCCGAAGTTTGCTATGATCTCCACCCTTGCAGGTGCGGTACTGAATATGATACTTGATCCGATATTCATTTTTGCTTTCAGGTGGGGCATGATGGGCGCAGCGGTCGCAACTGTCATCGGACAGATCGTTACGGCGGTGCTTGCGATATGGTATCTCTGCAACATGAAGATCGTCAAGCCTGCAAAGACCGATTTCAAGCCCGAAAGTGCAATTATCCGCAAAACGCTGACGCTTGGACTTACGAGCTTTCTCTCGCAGATCTCACTTGTGGCAGCAATGGCGGCGATCAATAATATGATACGCAAATACGGTGCAATGGACGCTGTTTTCGGACAGGAGCAGTATGCTCAGATACCTATGGCGGTAGTCGGCATCGTAATGAAGTTCTTCCAGATCGTCATTTCAATTGTGGTAGGTATGGCGGCAGGCTGTATTCCGATAGTCGGCTTCAATATGGGCGCAGGGCTTCGCCTGAGAGTGCGTGAGCTGTTCACAAAACTGCTGACAGCAGAAGCAAGTGTCGGTGCTGTCGCCCTTATCTTCGTGGAGTTTTTCCCGAAACAGCTTATCGGCATATTCGGTGCAGCGAACGAGAGCAGCTACTATACCGATTTTGCGGTACACGCATTCCGCATTTATCTTTGCATGATGATATTCGCATGTGTGAACAAGGCTTGCTTCATCTTCCTGCAAGCTATGGGGAAGGCTGTGGAATCGACGGCTCTTTCCATGATAAGGGAGATCGTATTTGGAGTAGGCTTTGCAGTGATTCTGCCTCGTTTCTTCGGACTTGATGGCGTCCTTTACTCCATGCCTCTGTCGGATATCCTGACATTTGTGGTCGCTTTGTTCCTGATAATCCGGACATATAAACAGCTCAGCGGAGATAAAAGAGAACAGCATATAGGTGAGCTTGCATCAGTAAACTCTCGTTAAATTCATTGCATATTCGCACAAAAATAATCAACGGCATGATTATTGCTGTGCGCTTAAAGGAGATTTTTCTTCTCGACTCTTGAAATTATCTGAATAATGATTTATAATAATTAAGTTAATAAAATACGATGCAATGACACACGTAGTACGCTTGTACGTAAATCTGATCACGGAATGCAAATCTTGATCGATGTACAGCATACTGCGTGTTTTTGCGTAATCAGGAGGATCAATATTATGCCAAGAACACAATTACAGAAAATGATGTATGCACTTATGACCGTTATCGTGACCGTTCACGCCTATGTATTTTATAGCCTGTACGTAGTTAACGGTTCGACACTTATGAGTGCAACAGGTGCAGACAGCGTGCTCGGAGCAGTCAACGCTATGGGCGGTGTTTATATGCTCGGAAGGAATCTGCCGATATGGGCTGTTGTCATTATTGAGTTTATACTTGCTTATACCCTTGAGATCACAGTGGGCAGCCCATTATCGTTCAAACTCGCCTGCAAGGTATTTGATCCGAGAGAAACACATCCTGTACTATTTGAGACTGCTATCATTTGTGCAACAGTCGGTATCATGTGTCCGTCCATGAGTTTCCTTGCAGCTATACTCTACTATCCTTATTATGCAGGATTCAACGTTTTTACACTTCTTGCAAACTGGATAAAGCTAATCTGCTTTAATTTCCCATTTGCGTTCTTTTCTCAACTTTTCTTTATTCAGCCGCTTATCAGAACTGTATTTAGATTTGCTATGAGCAAGTTCGGTAGTAAAACAACTGAAACAAGCAAAGCTTCTGCATAAGAAACATATAATCATAGCAAATAGAGAACATTATAGCTGACTATTTTGACTATTGAAAAAACTGACACTATCATTGAAAATAGTATAGCTGTTCGCTTTTTAAAAAGAAGCCTGTAGGAAACAATTTTAAATGCATTTTTGCAAGCGTATATCCCATTATCAGGTTATAACCTATTGGAACTGAATATCTAAACAGCCTTCAGTAATTCTGAGGGCTGTTCTTTTTAGGGCGAATTGTTTTGGTTTGTCGTCAACCTTTATAAAAACAATGGTTGACAATGAAGCTGCGCAGTGCTATAATATTGAACGGAGGAAGTGATTGACATTAACAACATAAACAAAACAAAAAGTATGGTTCTGACAGCAATGTTTACCGCTCTGATAACAGCAGGCACATATATTCGTATCCCTGTTCCTGTTTGTCCGTTCACATTGCAGTTCCTGTTTACCACTCTTGCAGGGCTGATCCTCGGTAAGAACAGAGGTGCTGTGGCAACAGCTCTGTATGTTATTCTTGGGCTTGCAGGACTGCCTGTTTTTACAGGCGGAGGCGGTATCGGATATGTGTTACAGCCGACATTCGGCTATCTTATCGGATTTATAGTAGGCTCATATATTACCGGAGCGATCGCCCATAACGAAAAAGCTGATGCAAAACGTATTCTTATCGGCTGTTTTGCCGGACTTGCTGTTGTTTATGCATTCGGAATGCTCTATTATTATATAATAAGTGCTGTTTATATGCATGATCCGATTAGCGTAGGTGCATTGTTCCTGTACTGCTTTGTGCTTGCAGTTCCGGGAGATATTGCACTCTGCTTATTATCTTCGGCTTTAGCAAAACGGCTTATGCCTGTAATCTATGCGAAAGGAATAATATAATGGATATCAAGAATATGACCGAACAGATAATCAACGGCAGAAGACTGACGGAAAATGATGATCTGGGTTTTCTGCTGAACACTGAATTAGACGTGCTTACAGAATGTGCAGATAAACTGCGTAAACATTTCAGCGGCGGCACAGCCGATCTTTGCAGTATCATCAACGGCAGAAGCGGCCGATGCTCCGAGGACTGCAAGTTCTGTGCGCAATCCGCCCATCACTGTACGGGTATCGAAGAATATGCTTTTCTTAATAAGCATAAGATCGTATCTGAATGTCAGCATAATGAAAGACAGGGCGTACACCGCTTTGCGATCGTTACCGCAGGACGCAGACTGAGCGGTGATGAATTTGAAAAAGCACTTGATACCTACCGTACCCTTTCATCTGAACACAGCGTGGGATTATGCGCTTCATTCGGTCTGCTGGAAGAAGAGCAGTTTGCTATGCTGCGGCAGGCAGGCGTTACAAGGTATCATGCGAATATAGAGACTTCGAGAGCTAATTTCAAAAACATCTGCACAACACATACATTTGAGGATAAGCTCGAATGTATACGCAGAGCGAAGGCGGCAGGACTTGAAGTATGTTCGGGAGGTATCATAGGTATGGGCGAAAGCTGGCAGGATCGTATCGACATGGCTCTGACACTCAGCGAGCTTGGCGTAAGTTCG
>JAILFE010000360.1 GCA_024697725.1 Oscillospiraceae bacterium | reverse complement strand
AGAAAAAGATACAGTCCTCTCAGGTGGAGATAGATGCGGTGATACGTGCGATAAAGAGCACGTTCCGCCATTACAGCACACTTATCCCGAGGATGCCTCACGAGATAACCGATACCGTCCTCAACGAGACAGACCCCGTTGAGCTCTTTGAGATGCTGGCGTTCAACCTTGCACTCTCGGCGGAGGACAGACAGCAGCTGCTCGAGGAGAGCAGCATGGATCTCAGGCTGGGGCTGCTGCTCTCGATGCTCACCCGCGAGGTCGAGGTAATGAGCATAGAGCGCACTCTTCAGGAAAAGGTCAAGGAACGCATAGACAACGGTCAGAGGGAATACTATCTGCGCGAGCAGATGAAGGTCATATCCGAAGAGCTCGGAGAAAGCCCCGAGGGCACATCGTCCTTCGGCGAGGACGATGATGACTACGAGGAGGCTATCAAGGCGCTGAAACTCCCCGAGGAGGTCGAAAAGAAGCTCCTCAAGGAAAATGAGCGCTTCATGAAGATGCCCATGATATCGCAGGATGCGGCTGTAATACGCACCTATCTCGATACTGTGCTCGAGCTCCCGTGGAACACGAGGACAGAGGATAATAACGATATCGTCAACGCAAGGGCAGTGCTCGACAGGGATCACTACGGTCTTGAAAAGGTAAAGGACAGGATAGTAGAGAATATCGCGGTACGTGCGCTCTCTCCCGATATCAAGGGGCAGATAATCTGCCTGGTGGGACCTCCGGGCGTCGGCAAGACCTCGATAGGCAGATCTATAGCCGAGGCTCTCGGCAGAAAATACGCGAGGATATCTCTCGGCGGCGTGCGCGATGAGTCGGATATACGCGGTCACAGAAAGACCTATGTCGGCGCGATGCCGGGAAGGATAATCTCTGCGATAAATCAGGCAGGCTCTAACAATCCGCTGATAGTGCTCGACGAGATCGACAAGATGTCGCACGATATGCGCGGCGACCCGTCGGCGGCACTTCTCGAGGTGCTCGATTCGGAGCAGAACAATTCGTTCAGGGATCATTATATCGAAGTCCCGTTCGATCTGAGCAACGTGCTTTTCATAACCACGGCGAACAGCACAGCCGAGATTGACCCGCCGCTGCTCGACAGGATGGAGATGATCGAGCTTTCGAGCTACACCCGCGAGGAGAAGTTCCATATAGCAAAGGATCACCTTATTCCGAAGCAGATAAAGAAGCATGGTCTGAAAGCGTCGCAGCTCAAGATAAGCGACGATGCTGTCTATGAGATGATAGACAGCTATACCCGCGAGGCAGGTGTCCGGACGCTCGAACGCACAGTCGCAACTGTATGCAGAAAATCTGCAAAGGAGATAGTTGCAGGCGAGAAGAAGCGCGTGAGCGTAACGGTAAAGAATATCCAGAAATATCTCGGACACAGGAAATACACCGATGAAAGGCTCAGCCGCAAGGACGAGATCGGTCTTGCGAACGGTCTTGCATGGACATCCGTCGGCGGTGTGATGCTGCCCATAGAGGTGCTCGTGAACGACGGCAAGGGCAATATCGAGACTACGGGCTCTCTCGGCGACGTGATGAAGGAGAGCGCGAAGATAGCTGTGAGCTATGTGCGCTCGATAACCTCGAAATACGGTATAGACAGCGAGTTCTACAAGACAAGGGATATACATATCCACGCTCCCGAGGGCGCTACTCCCAAGGACGGCCCTTCTGCGGGCGTTACGATGACGACTGCGCTCGTTTCGGCGCTTTCGGGCATCCCGGTGAAGAAGAATGTCGCAATGACGGGCGAGATAACTCTCCACGGCAAGGTGCTGCCTATCGGCGGACTGCGCGAAAAGACTATGGCAGCCTACAAGGAAGGCATGGAGACCGTTATCATACCCAAGGGCAACGAGGGCGATCTTGACGATGTGGACAAGGCAGTGCGCGAAAAGCTTGATTTCGTGCTTGCCGATACGCTCGCGGATGTTCTCGACACAGCGCTGACCGGCAAGAAAAAGCGCCACAAGACGATGACCGGCATGACTCCCGAGGAGGCAGTCAAGGAAGCGGTCGGCGGTCAGGTGACGAATAATGACGACAATCCCGCAGTGATACGCTCGTAACGGAGAACATATATGAACATCAACAATGCGGCGTTCTGCCGCTCCTACGGAGAATTTGAACAGATACCGCCGTCCGATAAATGCGAGATAGTATTCTCGGGGCGGTCGAATGTGGGCAAATCCTCGCTCATAAACAAGGTATTCAACAGAAAAAAGCTGGCGCGTGTTTCGTCGGTGCCGGGAAAGACCGCGACTATCAATTTCTATTCCTGCGATGATATATATGCGGTCGATCTGCCGGGGTACGGGTATGCGAAGATATCAAAGAGCGAAAAGCAGCGCTGGAAAAGACTGATAGAAGGGTATCTCACCTCCGGGCGCAATATCGGGCTGGTGTTCCAGCTGATAGATATGCGCCACGCGCCGTCCGAGGACGATCTGCATATGCTGGATTTCCTGATAGATTCGCAGATGCCGTTCGCGGTGGTATTCACAAAAGCGGATAAGCTGAAGCCCCGCGAACGTGCAGAGCGTATGGAGGGCTTTGCCTCGGAGATACCGTGCTACGAGGATATAAAAACGATATGCTTTTCTGCGGAGACCGGCGAGGGCGCAGAGGAGATACGAAGCATAATGAATGAATTTTCGGACAATGGATGAGAATATTAACGAGCAGCAAAGCGAGCCGGAGCTCAATGAGGACGGGATCCCCCGTCCGGCTCCCGACCCGAATAACCGTATATATATCGTGATATCGCTGGCGGTGTTCCTTGTGGGATATCTGCTGTATAACTATGCGTCAAAGGAGCTTTTCCTGCCGTATTCAAGGACAGTCTTTGCGCCCGATGAGGCAAAGACGGCTATCCTTGTGGAGGAAACGCTCACCGCTCTGCCCGAGGGTGCGAGCATATCCCGCGCCCGCATAAGCAGCGGCACCGACGGCGATCTGCTCCATGTGTGGTACAAGGATATCGGCAGCACGGAGGATTTCCCCGAAAAGCTCGGCTTTTCATACTCAGACCCGGAAGAGGACGTGCAGTCGGAGATATTCAGGGATGAGGGATTTGAAAAGGATATAGTGTTTGCGGACATATACGTATCCAACGAGGATCCGGGGCTCTACTGCCTTATCTATGAGTACAACGGCAGCAGCTATGCGGAATTCTGCAGGAACGGCAGCGGAAGAGCCGTAAATGCCGTGTTTTCCGATTCCCCGAAGATAAAGGACCGCTCACAGGCGGACGAAAAAAGAGAACGGCTGCGCAGAAGATGATCTGTGCGGCGTGGTGGTGATGATATGGAGCGAAAAAGGCTCCCGGACAATATACGCGCGGTAGTTTTCGATATTGACGGCACGCTCGTTGACAGCCTTGATGCGTGGGCGGAATCGGACAGGATATTCCTTGCCGAGAACAATGTGCCGTATGATGAGGAGATATCCGAAAAGCTGAAGACTATGCATTTCATATCGGCGGCGCAGTATTTCATAGACGAGCTCCATGTGGATATGACGCTCGATGAGGTCATGGACAGGATAAATGAGATAATCGGAAGGAAATACCGCGAGGAGATAACGGCAAAGCCGGGTGCGTTCGAGTTTGCGAAGCAGTGTACCGAAAAAGGGATGCATATCTGTGCTGCCACATCAAATCTGCGCGGTCTTGCCGAAGG
This sequence comes from Oscillospiraceae bacterium, assembly GCA_024697725.1. Lineage (GTDB taxonomy): Bacteria > Bacillota > Clostridia > Oscillospirales > Ruminococcaceae > RGIG4694. The sequence goes on along the minus strand of JAILFE010000360.1, from coordinate 9,043 downwards.
AGTGCTCGAAAGCAACGGCTTTATGCCGCTGCTCGATTTTATACTCACCTCGGACGAGATCGGCAGCGGCAAGGATGATCCCGGGATATTCCTCGAATGCGCCGGAAGGATGGGGACTGCCCCGTGTGATACGGCTGTCTTCGAGGATTCTTTCCATGCGGCGCTCACAGCATCTAAGGCGGGCTTTTTCACTGTCGGGGTGTATGACAGGAAATACGCCGATGAATTTGAAAGGCTCGGGGATGTATGCGATATGACCGTGAACGATATGTCCGAGCTGCTCACCGTTAAGAAAGGATAATTACAGCTATGGGATTATTCAGGATCATCGGGAAAGTGTTATTTGCCGCGCTGCTTCTGGTGATAATCGCTGCAGTGGCAATAGTTATATTAGCTGCAGTAGGGTATATGATCGGAAATGAACCGATAGAAACGGATAAGATCACCGATCCCTGCATGACCTCCGAGGACAGGGCAAGGGATATCGACGATCTTTATCAGAAGCTCATGAGCGAATGTCCTTCTATGGATGATTATTCCGAGCGCTATGGCATCGACTATGAGGAGCTGCATCAGAGATACAGGAAAATGGCGCTTGAATGCGGCAGCGATTTTGAATATGCCTGCATATTCAATCTTTTTATACAGAAGATACCGAGCTTTCACACAGATGCATCGCTCATGAACTACGAGAGCGATTTCCGCAGCTCCTATCAGAACTGCGAGGTCATTCTGAAAGACGAGGCGAAGGCTGAAAAATACAATTTCTGGCACAAGGTCATATCAGAAGGCTGTGCGGAATGCTATGATGATATCATAGATGAAGGATCGGGCATACTCCAGTTTTCGTATATCTCCGGGAAATACCGGCTCAGCGGCAGCCGTTCGGAAAAATACAGCAGCGGCGAATACTTCCTTGAAGAGATCGACGGCAAAAAGCCCGGGGAATTCGCATATTTCGACAGCAATTACAATATCGGCTACGATAACGGCAGAGATATGCCGTATCTTTACAGCATCGACCTGTGGGAGAATGACGATCACAAATACAAGGGCATACCCGTCAGCGTGACGCTTTCCGATTCGGAAGGCAGGCTCATCACCGATGAGGTGTATATAAATCCCGTGATGGAATATATCGAATACAACGGCGGAGCATACGCCGTCGGCACGGACAGCACCTTCAGTGACGAATATGACGCTTATCACGACAGCAGCAATACCGGCGAGACATATACGAACAATATGACTGCCGAATTCGACAGCATGATAACGACATCATATGACGGGAAGAACGATATATTCTATATGAATTTCCAGAGCTTTTTCACCTATTACAAGCCCGAGGAGCTCAGGGAGTATCTTGAGAGCAGGTACAGCATAACGGAAAAGAGCAAGGTGATAATCGACCTGCGGAGCAATACCGGCGGATATGAGTCGGTGTTCTTCGAGGGGCTGTATCCGCTGCTTTATTCCTCGGATATGCTGAATACTCTCGATTTTGACATACTCTGCTCGGATGTCACGAGGGAATATGAAGAATCGCTGTCGGGAAAGATATTCAGGCTCTTTAACGGCGACGATATCGAAAAGATAAGCGAGAACGGTGTCGATTACTACAGGGACACCTGTAAATTTGAGGCGACGGGACAGCGCGAGGGCGGCAACGCAGATGTGTATGTGCTCACATCGCCGTATACCGGATCTGCTTCGGATGTGGTGGTATGGAACCTGAAAAAGGCCGGGCTCGCAACGATAGTCGGCAGGAACACCGGCGGCGAGATGTATTCTCCGTACATAACAACTATGCCCGTGAGCGGACTTGCATATTATTTCTCTGCGATATCCGCCGATGATTTCGGACATGACAATTCCGCATACGGCACCGAGCCGGATATATATTCTTCGCTTTCCTATGAACAGTACATGGATTATTACGATATGCTCGGATCCGGAGAGGATTCGGAATCGGTCAGCGGGCTGCTGAAATACGATCAGGTATTTATCACAGCATATGATGAGGCACTGAAAAGCGCCGCGTGACAGCATCGGGAGTAAGATCACACAAGGGATATTTTCTTTATTGGGATACCGTTGGGTGGTGTGTTCATGAAGAAAAGCTTTTTCCGAAGATCGAAAAACAATAAGATAAGCATTGCAGCATTCGTTATGTTCGCGTCTGCTGCCGCGATATTTACGGCAGCTGCGGCAAGGTATGTCATCTTCAATTCTTCATCGGAGCCGACAGTACCGACGATGCTGTATACTGAGGTGGACGTGGCGGACAGTCCCGTAAAGGACGGCAGGATAGATATAAATACTGCCGGGAAGGACGAGCTCATGCTCATTGACGGCATAGGCAGCGCCACCGCCGACAGGATAATAGCCTACCGCGAAGAAAACGGCGCGATACGCTCGCCGGAGGAGCTCCTGGACATAAAGGGCATAAGCGCGAAAAAGCTTGATGAGATAGCAGAGCAGATATATATCGCTCCCGAATATGCGGGTAGTGTTGTCCGGGAGATTCCGGCGGAGACCGATGTCACGACAGTAGCGTCTGCTGCTGTTACATCCGCAGCCGATGCGGTATCTGCCGTAAGTATATCTTCCGAAAGCATTACTTCGGAAACGACCGTGCCTGCAAAAGAGACGGTCACGGAAGAGGAAGAGCCGCTTTGGTTCGACCTCAATACCGTTTCGGCAGAACAGCTGATGCGTATAGACGGTATCGGAGAGGTGACGGCAGGGGATATAATCGCTTACCGTGAGGAGCACGGTGGATTTTCCTCCGTTGAGGAGCTGCTGTGCGTGAAGGGCATCGGCGAAAAGAAGCTCGCTGTGCTTAGTGAACATCTGTATGTTGAGAATGCGGCTCCCGTAAGGAGCTCACAGGAGGAGAGCAGCGAGGAACTTGTCAATATCAACACGGCTTCTCTTGAAGAACTCTGTACGCTCGACGGCATAGGAGAGGTCATCGCAGGGCGAATTATCGAATACCGCGAGGAAAACGGTCCTTTCACGTCGGCAGATGAGCTTATAAATGTCAAGGGGATAGGCGAGAAGAAGCTTGAGGACATAAGGGACAGGATATGTGTCTGACCTTCGGTCTGACTGCGGGTATCCGCAGGCAAATTTTGTGTTGCATTTTCCGAAAAATGTGTTATAATGGAAATAAGGAGCTTTCCTTGATATTTTATTGTATGGGAGAATGACTATGGACGAGAAAATGAAACAGGATATCAATGAACAGGAACAGCCGTCACCCGTTTGCCCGATACAGCTTTTGTTTAAGGAAAAACCGGTATTTCCCGATAAGGAAGAGGCACTGCGCGTGCTGAGCAGACATTTCGGGAATGTAGAATGTGTTGATTATAAGGAGGACACAGCGCTTTTTGCCGCAATGGACTATCGCTGCGACCTCAAGGATAGAAAGAATGTGCCTGTGCTGCTTACGTTTATGGCGGGAAAGGGCTTCGAGGATATAGATTCGCTGACGCTCTCGCAGATGTTCTGGAGCTGTCACGACTGTGAAAAGGTCGTTTCGGAATGCAATTTCACGATCACAGCTATTGATATGATCGGTCTTCCCGACTATAAAAAACGCGCAAAGCTCATAACAGATTATGCAATGGCGCTCGCGGAGCTGTTCCCTGAGGCGGATGCGGTATATTTCCAGCGTGCGGGCAAGCTCTTCCACCGCGAGGAGCTCCTGCGGGATGATATCCCCGAGGAAGACAGATATCTCTACTATGCGGTGAATATCAGATATTTCAATGTCGAGGGTACGGATGACCATGTTGTCGATTCTGTCGGCATGGGACCGCTCTATCTGCCCGATGTGCAGTACCACTTCCGCGGTATAGACGCAAACGCTGTGATAAATCACGCATATTCACTGCTGTCATATGTTTTCGGCAGCGGCGAGACTATCAACGACGAGGATACGATCGACGGTATCAAGGACGGGGAAATGTCGTCCGGGGTGCAGTGGAAGTGCGGCTTTGCAGATTCGCTCATCGTGCCGCCGAGACCTGTCATAAATGTCGAGGCAGGAGAATTCTACGCCGGCAGCGAGCTGTGATGTGCGGCAGTGCAATCAATACGAGAGGAATAGTATAATATTATGAACAAGGCCGAAATGCTGATCGAGAATATTGAGAAGGTCATAGTCGGAAAGCATGAAACGATATTTGCGGTGACTGCCGCGCTGCTTGCCGGCGGTCATGTGCTGATAGAGGACGTTCCCGGAGTCGGAAAGACACAGCTCGCATCGGCAATGGCAAAATCTGTGAACGGCATATTCAACCGTATACAGCTCACTCCCGATATTATGCCGTCCGATGTGGTCGGCTTTACTATGATAAATTCTGCCACACATGAAACGGAATACCGCAAGGGCGCGGCTTTCTGCAATTTCCTGCTCGCGGATGAGATAAACCGTGCTTCGCCCAAGGCGCAGTCCGCTCTGCTCGAAGCAATGGAAGAACGGCAGATAAGTATCGACGGAAATACACACGCGCTGCCTGTGCCGTTCATGGTAATGGCGACCCAGAACCCTGTCGAGACATACGGTACATATCATCTCCCCGAAGCGCAGATGGACAGGTTCATCATGAAGGTGAGCATGGGATATCCCACAGCGGACGAGGAGCTGCTCGTCCTTTCAAGGACGGAGAACACCAATCCCGTCAAGGAGATATCCGATGTCATATCCATAGACGATGTTAAGGATATGCAGGAGGAAGTAAAGGCAGTGCGCTGCACCGACAGCGTGAAGGCATATATCATAGCACTTTGCAATGAAACGAGGGACAGCGACTGCATCCGTCTCGGGGCGAGCCCCAGAGGGAGCATCGCGCTGTTCAAGGCGGCAAAGGCGGCTGCATATATCAACGGGCGCGATTATGTGCTCCCGGAGGATGTAAAGGAGCTTGCTGTTTCGGTGCTGTCACACAGACTGATGCTTTCGCCCAAGGGCAAGGCGGAATTCGGCACTGCCGAAAATATCGTACAAGCGATCCTCGGAAAGGTGCCTGTCCCCGAAGGTCCGGATGCGAAGGGGAATAACGGCGGTAAATGATCTTATATGAAAAAAATCACCTATGAATCCGTCAGGAGAGTTTTCAGCTATCTAATAATGCTTGCGTTTACCGTGATATTCGCGCTGTATCTCAGCGGGAGGACGGGATGGTTCCTGTTCACGGTAATGATAATGATGCCGCTCATTTCGCTCTTTGCGGCTTTTATCATGCGCAGATGCATATCTATCGAAACGAGCATTACGGAAACGACTCTTTTCAAGGGGAAGGATACGGTGCTCGGACTTACCGTAAGGAATACGGGCTTTTTCCCGACGCCGCCCGTTATAATAGAATTGCAGTGCAGCGACGGGCTCGCTTCGGAGAACGCCTCGGAAAAGCTTTCGGTCACGGTGCTCCCGCGCTCGGAGCAGACCTTTGAAACACAGTACAAGGCTGTCAGGTGGTGCTATGCGAAGGTCGGGGTATCGGCTGTATATATCATGGACTATCTGTTCATGATACCGATAAAACTGCCCGCATACAGCGGCAGCGGCGATATCTCCTATGATGTGAAGATAATACCCGATATAAAGTCGCTGTCAACCTCTTCCGAGCTTTTAAAGCAGGCGGACGAGGCTGCCGCGAGGTTCAGCGACAGCGAGGAGACGAGCGATACACGGGCTCTCGGATTTACGGGAGTTGCGGGCTACGAGCACAGGGAATATGTTCCCGGAGACCCGCTCAAACGCATAAACTGGAAGATTTCCGCCAAGAAGGACAGACTTATGGTGAGACTGGATGAGAATCTCACTGCAAGGCGCCATGCGATAGTACTTGACAGGGTGGATTCTTCCGGGAATTCGGAATATGCCGAGACCTGCGGCGAGAGTATGCTCGGTATACTCTCACTCATCGTGCAGTCGGGCTATTCGGCTGCGGCGTGGTTCTATTCGGGCTCGGCGTGGATAAACGAGGAGATCGAGGACGAAGGCTCGCTTGAAAAGCTCAGGCTCGATCTTGCGGGCTACAGGTTCGACAAGTCCGCCGATGTGCGCATACCCTTCGATGAGATAGCCGAGTGTACACATAACGGCGGGACGATCATCCTTTTCACGCCCTGTCTTGACGCTGTTGCATCTGCTCAGACGGCAGGCAGCGGCACATATGCCAAGAATGATGTACAGGTCATGGCTGCTGCGGCATCTTTCGGAGATAACGTGAATGCTTCGGGAGCATGGCTCATCGCCCGTGACGGAAGCATGACATCCGTGCATTGAGCCTTATGGAGGGATCAAATGATAGACGGGATCAAAGAGCTGTACAAAAAATATGAGCTATATCTGTTTCCGTTCCTGCTGACGCTTGCTCTGACGACTTCGATCTTCGACGCCTACGCTGCGCCGTTCTTTTCCGAATGGACGCTCTATCAGGTGCTGATAATAGCGGGTTCGTATATTCTTTTTGCGTTCATGCGCAGACACAGGTTCATCGGAGCGGTGCTGTATGTCGTTATCGGTATGTTCTGTCTGACACAGTTTTTCAGACTGGTATTCGAGGGGGATTACGGGAGCGGCTTTTCGCAGTGGTTCCTCAGCGGCGCCAGTGAAGTGCCGACAGAACGCAGGTACTACTATGCACTGCTTATATCGTTCCCGATATTCCTTTCATCGGTGGTATACTATTTTTCGGTGATGCTGTACAGGACATCGTTCCTGATGCTGTCCTGCCTGATACCCTGCGCGATATACGTCAAGATACTTTCCGATATGAGCAATATGTATCTTGTAGTCATCGCGGGGATGAACGCCGCCATATTTATGGTGAATACGGGCAGGAACGCAAAAAATGCCGACGACAGGGGACAGCACGCCCGCTTTGCCGCTATTGTCGCGGTGACACTGGTCACACTGGTGCTTGCATCGCTTATCCCGAAGCAGGGTGATGCGATATATTACGACCGCTTTGAATCGGTGTTCATGAACGCGGGTATCGGCGGGGGCAGCAGCTTCAATATGCTGGGCGAGCATTCGGGAAATGCGCAGGATTTCAGGAATCTTTCAAATACACCGCTCTATGACGTGTATGCGGATGAGCTGATCTATTTCCGAAGACAGAATTTCGATCTTTACAGGGCTTCGGAGCACTGCTGGTATCCGCTTGAAAAATACAGCGCTGCTTCAAAGGGCAATTATGGACCGCTCTATGAACGTCAGGCGCTTATGTCATACGATGATATGCTGGATGCGATAAAGAAAGCATCTCAGCTTGACCCCTCGTTTGCGGACAGATACGGCATAAGACCCGAGCTGCTCGCTCTTGGATCTACGGGGGAAGAACAGGGGACTGCGATGATAATCCCGAGTTCGCATCCTGCTAATTACGGTCTGGTCAGTGTCAGGGCGTATTCCTCCTCTCTCGGCAATGACGGTCTGGCAGAGGTGACTCTTCACCGCGAGCTGGTGGCTGCCGACAAGTTCTTCAGCGGCACCAGGAGCTACGGTATGGAATACTACCGCGAATTCACGTCAAGGAACGGATGGATGGTAAACGGCGGAGCGGATTTCACCGAGGATAACTATGACGATTTCCTCGACGATATGTACGCTCTCCTTGAAAAAGACAATGATACCGCGCTTTGCAGCTGTGTGAACGCCTTCCGCGAGGACTATGCGGCTGCTATGGAATACAAGAGCGATACCGCAGGCAATAATTCCGAGATACCCGCGGATATCGCAGAGCTCGCATTGCAGCTGACAGAGGGGATGACCTACGACTGGCAGAAGGCTGCGGCGATCCAGGAATACTTCCAGTCCGGCAGCTTTGCATATGACCTTGATTATGTCCCGCCGGAGAGATACAATACCGCAAGCTATTTTGTGTTCACCTCCCAAAGGGGCACCTGCTCCGATTTTGCAACGGCCTATACGCTCATGGCGCGTGCCGCAGGACTTATCGTGAGATATACCGAAGGCTTCTCGCCCGATTACACCTCCGAGCGGGGACTTTTCCGCATACGTGCGAACTGCTCCCACGCTTATCCCGAGGTATATATCAGGAACATGGGCTGGCTCGTTTACGAGCCGACGGTCTCTTCGATGTACAGTGTGAATTTCGGCGATGAAGGCAATACGAACAACGGCGGCATTGAGATAGACTACAGCACGCTGTTCAATGTCATAATAGCGGTCGCTGTGGCAGCGGGCATCGCTGTGCTGATATTCTTCATCATACCGTTCATAGGGAACATCGCTGATGAGATAAAGATAAGGAAGGGCGATACGGCGGCATATGTGCTGATGTACCGCAAGGTGCGCAGAAAGCTCTCACGCTCTGAAGGAAAGACGGTATTTGCCATGACACCCTCCGAGCTCGGGCAGACCGCAGAAAAGTACGGCGCTGACATCGGCTCGTTCCTGAACAGCTACGGAGAGGTCGTTTTCGGCGGTGCGCTCCCCGACAATGAAAGATTTGAAAGATCACACGCGGAATATACTGCATTTATGAAGACACGGCTCAGAAAGCCTGCCCTCAGGCAGCAGAACGCATGATGCCGTTATGGATATACTTATGCGTGACAGAATGACCGGGGGGTTTATATGGAGAAAGATCATAAGACCGGGAACAGCTATCCGGACTGCTTTGCAGCAGTATTGCCGGGGCTTTCGGTATTCTATGCGGTGATCTCTGCATACGTCGTTAATTACAGGCTCAAGATCGGCACATATCACGTCTGGCTCTGCTCTGCTGTCGGAGCTGCGGCCGTTGTATTCTCGGTATGGGCGATAATATTATGCGCAGGTCTGCTGATAAGAAAAAAAGGCAAAAAGGGATATAATATCTGTGTGCTTGTGCTGGCACTTTTCCTGCTGCTGATGGGAGCGGACAGCACACTGCCCTATTGCAGGGATCTTATCGGCGGAAAGACAACGGTAAAAACGAACAGTTATCTTGTTGTAAGGGATAAGCTGTATTTTCTTGATGATAACGGCAGTGAAGTGGCTCTGGTCATTCCCAAAGAAACG
>JAILFE010000333.1 GCA_024697725.1 Oscillospiraceae bacterium | reverse complement strand
TGGACCATACATCGGGGATCATGGGCTCGGTCAATAAAAATGACGATCTGTATGACGACAATGAGATGTCAAATTATGAAAGTCTGCTTGAAACGCTCTCAGTGCAGCGTCTGAAGGCCGCCCCCGGCGAATATTCTGCCTACTGCAATTCGGGCTTTGACCTGTTGCAGATGATTGTCGAAAACGTAAGCGGTATGCCCTATACAGATTATGTCAGAAAGAACATCTCCGATAAGATAGGAGCAGACTGCACCGGCACTCCGCTCGATATGTTCGGGCGGGATGACCTTGCGCCTATATACTGCTTCGGGAACATACCGCATGATTACGAATACTGCATGAGCCTGGGCTCGGGCGGCATATATGCAACAGCTTCCGATACGGCAGAGTTCGGCGGGACATTTTTCACGGGCGACAACACTCTTCTTTCCGAAAATGCCAAAAACGATATGGCGACCCGCTGGAACGGCGCCGATGCAGATGGATATACGGACGGCAACGGTCTCGGCTGGGACTATGTTGAAAAGCTGCATTATGAACAGTCAGGGATCAGGGTCATGGGCAAGGGCGGCGACATCGGCACTATGCACGCGCATCTATTAGTTGCTCCCGACGAGGAGATAAGCATTGCGGTGCTATCCGCAGGCGGCGGCTCGAATTACAACGAGCTCATGGCAGACGCGCTGCTCGATGTTGTGCTTGACGAGCGCGGCAAGGCTGTTGACAAAACACTGCCGGATATACAGCTTGCGGACAGTATACCCGATGAGTACAGAAAATACGAGGGATTCTATACTTTAACAACAGCATCCAGCGGCGGCATCATAAAGATATATTTTGACGCCGATACCATGTACAGCGAGGCTGTATGCACAGGCAATTCAACACGCACACGTTACAAGCCCACGGATGACGGCGGCTTTGCCAAGGTGGACGAAAAGGGTAACATATCCCCAGAAAGAATGCTCATACACTTTGCCGAGAAAAACGGAAAGGTCTATCTCAAAGGCGATATGATCATGACAGTCCCGGGGCTGGGCGAGAGCAGCTACAGCACATACAGCGGCGAAAACATCGATGATAACCCCGTGACAGACGATGTGCGTTCTGCGTGGAAAAACAGATCGGGCAGGGCGTTCGCTGCATACGGCGACAAGTATTCCTGTGCCGTATATGACGATCCGTTCTTCAGAATGGTGACAGACGAAGCGCTTGACGGATATGTTGTCGATTCAATGGGAAATCCCTACAGGGTGAACGGTGAAAACGAGCTGAGATTCTTCACGACAGCGCCCTCGTCAACAAACCGTGACCTTATGGATATTGATGTACACGATGTGACCTTTGCGGACGGCACAAGCGGCGAGAGCCTCGATGTGAGCGACGGCAGAAAATACCGCTATGCGGATGAGATTCCCGAGCTTACGAAGGATATCACCGAGATAACACTGAACAGCGATGAAGCGCGTTGGTTCCGCATCGGCGCGGACATGGGCGGCGGTTCGATCACTGCCGAGCGCCCCGAAAACAGCGTTATCTGCGTATACAACAGATTCTTCGAGCTTGTATATACCACACACATGAAGGACGCTCCCTCCGAGATACCGCTCCCCGCAGACGGATATATCCTTTTCCACGGCGAAACGGGCGGTATCGTGAAGATATGAAGTAAAAAACTATTCTTTCTCAAAGGTCGACGGGTTGACTTATTGACGGCAGTGATATATAATAAGTACGACCGCTGAAAAAAATCTGACCACTGGAGTGTCTTATGAATAACGTTTTTGCTTCGTTACGGCATATATTTGCAGCCGCAAATGTGATACATATCATATGGTGCGCAGCTGTACTGCTTACCATGCTGATCCTTGCGGTGCTTCATCACCGCTGGAAAGACGACACAAAAAAACTGAGTCTGTGGCGGCTGCTTTGCCTGATACCGACACTTATCTGCGGTGTCCATTTCTGGCTGAACGTGGTCGGCGCTGACTATCTGCTCGACAGTTATTATACTTTATATGCCATACCCGTGCTCTCGCTGATACCAATGCTGTTTGCAAAGCGAAGGATCGGATACCGCATAATAGCCGTGCTGACGGGCATATTGTCCTGCCTTTCCGGGCTCATTTTCTGTCTGATTTCACCAAACTTTTTCAATCATTCGCAGGAAAGCTATACCGGGTCATTCCATTCGCTTGTTAAGGATATGGATAAACACTACATTCTGAAAGAGTGGAAGGGCGTTGATTTTACGGCACTTGAAGCAAAGTATATGCCTATGGTCGAAATAGCCGAGAAGGAACAGGATCCGTATAAGTTTGCCGAAGCTGTTACGCTGTTCTGCAATGAGATGCACGACGGTCATATATATGCTTATACTGATTTTGTCAGTGATATCCGCGATTACGGCTTTGCGGCTGTAAAGCTTGATAACGGCGATGTCATCGCGGTATGCACTTCCGATGAAGTACACAAGCTCGGTATCGAGGACGGGACTATCATCACAAAATGGAACGGGAAGCCGGTCCTGCAGGCTGCTGCGGAGGATGTTCCCGACCTCGGCATACCTGTGAATACCAACGAGCAGATGATAGATGTCATGAACCTCGACCTTGCGGGCGGTGATACCGTTGAAGTATCCTTTATTGATGAGAACGGCAAAGAAAATGCTGTCACAGTGACCGATAAGGGCGGCGTGAAAACAAAGACCGAGGCATTCGCTGCTTTCAGGGGACTTGAACTGCCTGCCGATGGGGAAAAACGGTCAAAGCAGAATTTCAGTACAAAAATGCTCGATGACAAATGCGGTTATCTTATCCTGAACGCTGAGGAAACAGACGACAGTCTTCAGGACACATGGGCTTATCTCAGCGGCGAACACAAACGGGCAAAGGAGATGTTCCGTGAAAAGCTGCGTGATCTTAGTTCGCAGGGAATGGAGTATCTGGTCATTGATCTTAGAAACAACCACGGCGGACTGGACGTTATAGGATATGCGCTCTGCGATCTGCTGACCGACCGGGAATGGTACTGTCAGGGGCTTGGCGTCCGCAGAGACGGCAGATATGTCAGTCAGTGCGATCAGTATATCCACGGCGACGGAGAATTTGCTGACCTTAAAGTCATAGCGCTTACAAATTACGAATGCGCAAGTGCCGGTGATGGGACCTCGCTGCTTCTTTCAAAGCTGCCGAACGTAACGCTCGCAGGCATCACCGACCCGTGCGGCTGCGACCAGGAAACGGGCGGCATAAGCGTACTCACCGGCAGTATGATCTGTGTGGGTTACCCCACCGGTCTTGTTCTTAACGAGGACGGCGAGCCCAACATCGACACCGCTGCTGACCGTATCAGCCGCGATCCCGTCGAAGTGCGCATACCCTTCGACTATGACGCGGCGATGAAGATATTCCGCGACAGAGAGGACTATGAGCTTGACTGGGCATTGAATTATATTGAAGCCGAATGAACATAACGTATTATAAAGCTCCCTTCACGGGAGCTTTTTTGTCCTGTTCCGATCCCCTTTTCCCCATACAAAACATAAAAATCACAAAATTCTTTTAAAAGTGGTTGATTTATTTGTAAAAATATGATATAATGTAACTGGGGTGGGTCTATCGCCTTTTACGGAGTGGAGGAAGGATAATGAACAGCAATCAGGAAATATTCAACAAAATAGCGGAAGCTCTGCTTATAGATTACACCAGCGTTTACTATGTCAATGCTGTTACGAATGAATACGTCTGGTTTTCCAAGGACGACGATTTCCATTCGCTCTGTATAGCGCAGACCGGAGAGGACTTTTTCGTCAATCTTGTCAAGGACGCCGATAAGGTGATCTATGAAGAGGACAAGCATATCTTCATGAGGGATATGACAAAGGAAAAGCTCATTGCTCAGATGGAAAAGGGCGATATGCAGAACATAGAGTACCGCCTTATGATAGACGGCAGACCTGTTTATCATACCCTGCGGCTCATAAGAGGCCCCCGCGGCGGAGATGAATACTTTATCCTCGGTGTGCTGAATATAGACAAGGATGTCCGCCGCAGACAGAAGGAGAAGCAGCTTCTTCAGCAGAACCGCATATATAACCAGATCGCAGACAGCCTTGCCGAGCATTACGACACGCTGTATTATGTGGATACAGATACCGACAATTATTTCGAGGTATCGTCGAGCGATGTTTACAAAAGCCTTGAGATAAAGCCCGTTGGCGGAGATTTCTTCGGCGAGAGTGCTAAAAACCTTGAAAGACTGATACATCCCGACGATGCCGAGCGTGTCATGCCGCTCTTTACAAAACCGGTCATTATAGATAACCTTAGAAAAAACAAAACATATACCCTCACCTACCGTCTTGTTATTGCTGACGGAACTGTGATGAACGTTCGCTGCTCTCAGATATGGGCGAGCGACAGAAAGCATCTGATACTTTGTATAGAAAATATCAACGAGGAAGTGGAAAAGCAGAAGGAACTTATCGAGAGCCGCCGCAATAGCAAGATCTACGTACAGGTCGCTGAAAGCCTTGCAACGCATTACGACGTTATCTATTATGTTGATTCGTTGAGCGACAGCTATCTTGAATTCACTGTAAATCCGATCTTCGGCAGCTTCTATATCAACGAAGAGGGCGGATGCTTCTTTGATGAAGCCTTAAAAAACAGCGAGCAGATAATCTTTGCGGACGACAGGGACAGGATACAGGGGATGCTCAACAAGGACTATCTCATATCTGCTCTCGAGGACAAGAAGCAGTTCTCCGTAGACTACCGCATGGTGCCGGACGGAAATATCACATACAACCGCATGACCATAATGTGGGCGAGCGACCGCAAGCATTTTATCATAGGCGTTCAGAACATCGACGAGGAGATAAAGAGAGAAAAGGAGCGTATAAAAGCGCTCAATCAGGCAAACGAGCTCGCAAGACGCGACGAGCTGACAGGCACCCGCAACAAGACGGCTTATCATGAGCTTGAGGAAAAGGTGCAGGATATGATAAAATCCGGTGCGGAAAAAGCCGAATTTGCCATAGTAGTATGCGATATCAACGGACTCAAGCACGTAAACGACACGCAGGGCCACAAGGCGGGAGACGAATATATCCGCTCCTCCTGCAAGCTGATCTGCAATACTTTTGCTCACAGCCCCGTTTTCAGGATCGGCGGCGATGAATTTGTCGTATTTGTTGACAAGGACAGCTATATAGATAAGCAACTCCTCCTCGACAGGCTCCAGACGCAGGTCATGGAGTATATCAAGAAGAACAGCGGTCCCGTCATAGCGTCGGGAATGGCTTCCTTCGAGCGCGGGAACGATAAGAACGTCAGCGACGTTTTCGGACGTGCGGATGCCAAGATGTATGAGAACAAGCTTTACCTGAAGGAAATGGCAGCCGGGAAAACGAACGGCAGCAGCGATCAGGATAATATGCTCATTCCCATAACGACCGAGAGAAGTATGCTCCTTGACAGACTTTTCGAGGCTCTGACGATCATTTCCGACGGTGTGTACATCTTTGTCTGCGATATGAAGCATAATTATTCCAGGTGGTCGAAAAATGCTGTGGAGCATTTCGGTCTGCCATCGGAATATATGTACAACATGGGCGACCTATGGACGGAAAAGATCCATCCTGATGACAAAGAGACTTATCAGCACAGTATCGAGGAACTTTTCACGGGCAAGGCGCTGTCTCACTATATGCAGTACCGTGCGGTCAGACCCGACGGAGGCTATGATCTTTGTACCTGCCGCGGGATAGTGATGCACGACAAGGATGGAAACGACGATTATTTCTGCGGTTCGATAATGAATCACAGTTTACACGGGTCGATAGACCAGCTGACAGGGTTACGCAATCAGTACGGGTTCTTTGAGGATATTCAGTGGGCGCTCGACAATAAGAAGCCGGGAAATATCGTTATGGTAGGCATAAGCAAGCTGTCGGAGATAAACGAGATATACGGCTACAATTTCGGCAACCGCGTGCTCCAGACATTCGGCAGATATCTTTATGATCAAGTGGGCAACGACGGCATGGTATACAGACTCGACGGAACAAAATTCGCCGTTATGACAAAGATGTCCGTGGATGAGATAGAGCAGAAATACATCATACTGCGGAAAGCATTCCGCGCAGGCACCTCGATCGATGATAAATATGTTATCCTCGATCTGAACGCAGGACTTATAACCGTGGACAATTTCAACATCGATCACCGCACCGTCTACGGATGTCTGAACTATATCTACGGAGAATCAAAGCATCGCAGACACGGAGACCTGGTCGTGTTCTGCAACGACCTCAACGATGAGAACAAGCACCGTCTTGAAAAGTTCCATGTCATAAGAGCTTCGATAATGAACAACAACAAGGGCTTCTATCTGCTGTATCAGCCCGTTGTCGATTCGCATACCGAAAAGCTCATCGGAGCGGAGGCTCTGATTCGCTGGCGCAGCGACGAATACGGCATAGTCCCGCCCGATCATTTCATACCGCTGCTTGAAAAAGACCCTCTCTTCCCGGATCTGGGCGAATGGATAATAAAGACGGCTCTGACAAACGCCAAGATCATACTCGAAAAAGTGCCTGAGTTCATGATAAACGTCAATCTTTCATATACTCAGCTCGAAATGCCAAATTTCATAGATATGGTCGTAAGTGTGCTTGACGAAACGGGGTTCCCGCCCCAAAACCTGTGCTTTGAGATAACCGAGAGGTGCAGGCTGCTCGATATGGAACTTCTGAAAAATGTCACTGTGAACCTGCGCGGAAGGGGCGTAAAGGTCGCGCTTGACGACTTCGGAACAGGCTTCTCGTCCATAGGCATAGTGAAGAACCTGCCGCTCGACTACATAAAGATCGACCGCAGCTTCGTCCGCAACATAGAGAAGGACGACAAGGATCGCAGACTGATAGAATCCATTGCGGCTGTAGCTTCGACCTACGGTGCGGAAGTATGCGTTGAGGGTATCGAAACAGAGGGCATGAAGGCTATACTTCAGAAATACAGCGTTCACAGCTTCCAGGGGTATTATTACGCAAAGCCGCTCGAATTTGATGAGTTCATAAAGTGGAATAAAAACCGCGGCAGTGTGTGAAAACGACAGACAATCCAGAAAAACACAAGCGGCAGGGAGAATGGCTCTCCCTGCCGCTGTTTTACTGTATCAACGAAATATTATTCTGAATAGCAGATCAATAAAACTAAATGTGTAAATCCATATATACGGACACATTCCTAATAAGCTGACAATACAATATATAACACGTTGCTTTTTATCACATATTCTCATTTTTTTAATGATTGCAATATGCAAGCATACTGCAATAATATAAATTAATACTATTCCTGCAATAAGGATTACCTTCTTTGTTCCCGTGCTAAAGGGTAATTCATACACTATAAACAAAGAGGATATAACAAGAACAAGATTGACACAGAATGAAATCAATAGAGCTGACATCAACCTTCCGGACTGTTCACTGCTTTTTTGAGTATCGTTTTCCATAATTATCCGGTACCTCACTTAAAATCTCAAATGTCCCGGTCTCATCCATTCCCGATAATACAAATACAACATATTATTCATCCGATACTATGCACACCGCATGAGCGGCGATCCCCTCGCCGCTCCCCGTGAAGCCGAGCCCTTCCTCGGTGGTCGCCTTGATGCCGATCATACCGGTATCTACTCCGCACACCCCGGCGATATTCTTGCGCATATCGTCTATATATCCGCGCAGCTTCGGGCGCTGACATATCACTGTGCAGTCGATGTTGCCGACATGGAAGCCGCGCTCACGTATCATCCGCATCACCTCGCCGAGCAGCACAAGGCTGTCGGCACCCTTATACCTTTCATCGGTATCGGGAAAATACAGCCCGATATCACCGAGGGCGAGCGCACCGAG
>JAILFE010000332.1 GCA_024697725.1 Oscillospiraceae bacterium | reverse complement strand
TCCCCGATGACGAAGCGCCCGCACCCGCTGATGCGGCTTCGCTCATACTTCTCAAGGAGCAGATAAACGATGTGCTCTCTACTCTCACAGAGCGTGAGGCAAAGGTGCTGCGCCTGCGCTTCGGTCTCGAAGACGGCAGATCGAGGACCCTTGAAGAGGTCGGCAAGCAGTTCGATGTAACAAGAGAGCGTATCCGTCAGATAGAGGCAAAGGCTCTCAGAAAGCTCCGCCACCCCAGCCGCAGCAAAAAGGTCAAGGATTTTCTTGACTGACGGCGGACAGTATAATAACTTACAGGAAGGATATGATGACGGTCTGCGGGATATCACGCGGTCGGGTGTCATATATGATATGTTATGGATAACGATATTATTCTTTCAGCCGAAAAGCTCTGCAAGGTATACGGAAAAGGCGACAATGCCGTCCATGCGCTCGACAATGTCGATCTGAAGGTGAAAAAGGGTGAGTTCGTATCGGTGATAGGCAGGAGCGGAAGCGGAAAATCCACACTTCTGCATATCCTCGGTGCGATGGATAAGCCCTCCTCCGGAAAACTGACCGTTGCCGGAGAGGATGTCTTTTCCAAGCGCGAAAACGAGCTTGCTGTATACCGCCGCAGGAGCATAGGCTTTGTATTCCAGTTCTTCAATCTTATACCGGTAATGTCCGCGAAGGAGAATATACTGCTCTCGCTCTATCTCGACGGCAGGAAGGCGGATGAGGAGTTCTTCAATGATATCGTTGATACGATAGATATGAAGAACAGGCTCAACCATTACCCGCACCAGCTCTCGGGCGGACAGCAGCAGAGGATAGCGATAGCGCGTGCGCTCATAACCCGTCCTTCGATAATACTTGCCGATGAGCCGACGGGAAATCTCGACAGCAATTCCGGCGAGGAGATACTGAAACTCCTTAAAAGCTCGATAAAGAAATACGATCAGACGCTCGTGCTCATAACTCATGACAGCAATATCGCAGCACAGGCGGACAGGATCGTGACTATCAAGGACGGCAGGATATCCGAAGAATAAACACATACCGTGACCATGATTTTGTGAAAAGGGAATGTTACATATGCGTATTGACAAACTGTTCAGGAAGATCACCCTGCTTGCGGTCGTGATGTGCATTTCGGCTGCGCTCCTGTGCTCATGCGGTGCAACCGATGTCGAGGTGCCGCTCAGCTCGCAGTATATTTTCAATTCTCTCACCGACAAGGAGCGTCCGATATTCTACAGGATGTACAGCGGCGCGAACAAGTACAAATACAGTATCCGCGTCGGCGGCATGAAGGAAAAGGAATTCAGCGATCTTTGCATGAAATTCTACTGCTGCGGCTCGGAGATGTTCTATATCACCGGAGTGATAAAGTACAGGGTGAACGGCAGCGGCAATATTTCCGAATGCTATTTCAATTATGACTACTACAGCGGCTCTGCGGATAATATGAGAGAAGAGCTTGCCAAGAAGGAGGACGAGATACTTTCCGGCATAACAGACAGTATGACAGATGTCCAGAAGATAAAGTATATCCACGATTATCTTATCGAGAACACGACCTATGATGCCAATGCTCTCGACTGCGACAATGTATACGGTGCGCTGATAAAGAACCGCACCCACTGTCAGGGCTTTTCCAAGTCGGTGTGCTGTCTGTGCGACAAGCTCGGCATCGAGTCGATGCTCGTGACGGGAACTGCGGGCGGACCGCATATGTGGAACATGGTCAAGGTGGGCGGAAAGTGGTATAATCTTGATGTGACTTGGGATGACCCCGATTTCGGCGGACGCAAGTTCGATAATTATTTCCTTATTTCCGATTCCACGATATCGATGACGCATACAAAGGATAATTATATAAAATATCCCGATGCGCCGGTGGATTATTAAAAATATGGAGGATATTCATGGCGGCGGACAGATGTGAAAGCTGCGTATACTACGTTTATGACGATGACGACGGCTCCTATTCCTGCGAGGTGGGTCTTGACGAGGATGAGATGTACCGCTTCCTGGGCGGAAACTGTGACGACTGCCCGTATTACAGGCTCGATGACGAGTATTCGATAGCGGGGAAGCAGTGATGGGAAGGATACGGTACGAGCTCATATTTCGCGGATATGTACAGGGAGTGGGCTTCAGATGGAGAGCATACCACGCTGCGAATGCTCTCGGAATAACCGGATATGTTGAGAACCGCCCGGACGGTTCTGTGTATATGCAGGCACAGGGCAGCGAGGATGAGATATCCGAGCTTATAGACACGCTCGGAAGAGGCAGCTTCATAGATATCGACGATATCGAAAAGAAAAGACTGCCTCCGGAAGAATATGAGAACGGATTTGAGATAAGGATATGAAGTATAAAGCAATAATATTTGATCTTGACGGAACACTGCTCGATACGCTCGACGATCTTACAGCGAGCATGAACTATGCGCTGAGAACTTTATCTATGCCCGAGAGGACAAAGGACGAGGTCAGGGGATTTGTCGGGAACGGACTCGCAAAGCTCGTTGAAAGGGCACTTCCGCAGGGCAGCAGCGAGGAACAGTGCAGCAAGGCGCTCTCGCTGCTCAAAGAGCATTACGCAGACCATTGCATGGACAAGACCGGTATGTATGACGGAGTAAGGGAGATGCTCGTGAAGCTGCGCGATATGGGATATAAGCTCGCTATAGTATCAAATAAAGTAGATACGGCGGTGCAGGAGCTGAAGGTGCATTATTTTGACGGGCTCATAGGCACGGCTGTCGGCGAGCGCGAAGGGATATCCGGCAAGCCCGCTCCCGATATGGTGTTCGCTGCTGTGAAGGAGATCGGAGCGGAGCTGTCCGACTGCGTATATGTCGGAGATTCCGATGTTGATATCAAAACGGCTGAAAATTCGGGACTGCCGTGCATATCGGTATCGTGGGGGTTCAAGGGGAGAAAATTCCTTGAGGAATACGGCGCGGAAACGATAATCGACCGCCCTGATGAGCTCTTTTCATACATATGCGAATGAGGTTTTCTGCATGAAAAAAGCAAAAAAAATTGTATTCATATTGTTTTTATGTATTCTCGTATCTTTTCCGCTGATGATCTTTGTTATAAACAACAGCATAGCTGTACATACCATGAATGATGTACGCCGCGTCCCTCTGCCTGAGAAGACCGAATTCATCGAAAAAATATCAACGGCGGGGAAATTTACCGGAAACGGCAACGGAATGCAGTATCTCGGTGCTATACTGATAAAGAGCGAGCTGTCCGAGGAGAAACTGAAAAACCACTACAGCAGCTATTCCGAAAATGACCGGATATATACAGTTGAATCTCAGAATGACAAAAGGATAAAGCAGGCAGAGAATTATACTCTGAGCTTTAAGACAGACATGAACGGCGATAATTATTTTATTGTATATTCATACGGCAGCAGCGGAAATGACCTTGCAGATTCAATTCTGGATCTCGATATCAGAGGACACTGAACGTGCGGCTTTATGGATTCTGAAAGGAGTATGATCGCATGAAGAATTATGCAGTCACCATCGCAAGAGAGCATGGATCGGGCGGACGGATGATAGGCAAAAAGCTCGCCGAGAGCATAGGCGCCGATTTCTACGACAGGGAGCTCATCACGCTCACAGCCAAGCAGACAGGACTTTCCGAGGCGTTCATAAAGGATATCGAGGAAAAGAAGCCTTCGAGCCTGCTGTACAGCCTTTACATGGGAAATTATGTGCCGAATGTATATGACGAAGCGTTTATCGTACAGTCCAACCTCATCCGCACGATAGCGGAAAGAGGACCGTGTGTCATAGTCGGCAGATGTGCGGATTACATACTCAAGGATTATGAGAACTGCTGCCGTATCTTTATCCATGCGCCGACGGAGCTGCGTGCAAAGCGCATAGTCGAGGAATACGGCGAGGATGTGAAGAATCCTGTAGCTGCCGTTAAGCGCTGGGACAAGAAACGCGCAAGCTATTACAATTTCGTCACCCAGTCGATATGGGGCAGGGCGCAGAATTACAATATGACTATCGACAGCTCCATAGGCATCGACGAAACGGCGGATATGATAAAGATATATCTTATGAATATGGGTCTGATCGGATAAGTATACCCGTGCAGCCTGCGGCGTGATCGCGTTATGAACGTTATCGCGCCGTTTTTGCTGTCTGTCAAAAAAATGGCGGTCGGTGCTTGAAATATATCCTGTTTTATGGTATAATGATTTTCGTATAGTGTCGGGGCGTGGTATATGCTTCCGAACTTATGTATGAAAAACAAATTCCCGTTACGGAGCAGTGAGATATGCTTATAAAAGAACTATTTTCGGATTATTCGGAGTCTGTGCCGAATACCGTGGGAAAGGGCGAACTGATAAAGCTCACCCACAGCGCCGATATGACATCCCTTACCGTATACGCATCCTTCCGCGCACTTCTGAAATATGAAACGGTATGTGATTTCGAGAATGGTATGTCATCAGCGCTCGGCATCAGGGACTTTCATCTCGAACCGAGATATACTCCCGATATGTTCGGTACTAAATATATAAACGAAGCCATAACGCATCTGAAGCGCACCATGGCTGTGATAAACGGTCATACCGCAGGCGCACAGATAAGCGAGAGCGGCGGAGATATCAATATCGTGCTGAAAAACGGCGGCGCCGAGCTCCTGAAAAAGGCACTGGTCGATATCGAGCTTGCAAAGCTGCTCTCAAAGGAGTTTTCACGCCCGTTCACGGTGACATTCACCGATGCCGAGAACAGCGGTGACGACCCGGAAGAGCATGAAAGGCTGATGGAACAGGCATATAACGACGCCTTCGTTCCGGAGAGCGCTCCCGAAGAGCCGGTATATCAGCCGGTATACCGCCCCGAGCATACCGAGACCGTCGATCTCACCGATATGAAGATACTCTCCGAGGGAGCAGAGGTAATAAAGGGCAAGCGCATCTATGCGGATTCGTATACGAATATATGCGATATTACCGAAAAGATGTCAAAGTGCGTGATACGCGGCGATGTTTTCGCATATTCCGAAAAGGAGATACGCAACAAGAACGGCGAGGAAAAGCGTATCGTCACGGTGAGCATCACCGATTATACAAGCTCTGTCTCGATAAAGGATTTTCAGAAAAAGGACGGCGAGAACCCGCTTTCCTGTCTCAAAGAGGGGACTACAGTCATCATCAGCGGCAGGATAGATTACAATTCCTACGATAACGAGCTGCAGCTCAAACCAAACGATATAATGATCGCCCAAAAAGCCGAGCGGACGGATAATGCCGAAAACAAGCGCGTGGAGCTGCATATGCATACGAATATGTCAACTCTTGATGCGATAACACCGGTGGAAAAGCTGATAAAACGCGCTTTCAGCTGGGGTCACAAGGCTGTCGCAGTGACCGATCACGGCGGAGTGCAGGCATTCCCCGCAGCTTATGACTGCGTTAAGGATATCCGCAAGAACGGCGGAGATTTCAAGGTGATATACGGCTGCGAGGCATATTCGGTCGATGACTGCGCCGATGCTGCCGAGATCATCGAGGACAGACCGATCAAGGGCGAGCTTATCGTATTCGACCTTGAAACAACGGGCTTTTCCGCTTCTGCCGAGAGGATAATAGAGTACGGCGCTGCAAGGATAAACGATCTGGAGATACTGGATACCTTCTCCGAATTTGCCGATCCCGGCAAGCCCATACCCCCGAGGATAACCGAACTGACGGGGATATCGGACGATATGGTCAGGGGAGCGGATACACAGGAAAACGTACTGCGCAGATTCATTGAGTTCTGCGGCGAAAAACCTGTTCTCATCGCGCACAACGCGGGATTTGATACTTCCTTCATACGTGCCGCCTGTGCAAGATACGGGATAGATTTCGAGTTTTCCGTCATAGATACCGTGCCTATGAGCAGAAGTATGCTCCCCGAGCTGAAAAAGCATAAGCTCGACACCGTCGCAAAGGCTCTCGAGCTCGGAGAATTCGATCATCACCGCGCCTTCGAGGATGCCAAGATGCTCGGAAGGATATTCATAAAGCTCGCATCGAGGCTGATAAACGAAAACAATATAAAGAATATCAGCGAGATAAACCACTGCCTGAGAAATGTCGATCCGTGCAGCCTGAAGGCATATCATCAGATAATACTCGCAAGAAACAGCGTCGGACTGAAAAATCTTTACAAGCTCGTATCGATAGGACATACCAAATACTACAAGCGCCGCCCGCGCATCCCCATATCCGAACTGAAAATGCACCGCGAGGGGCTTATAGTCGGCAGTGCGTGCGAATCGGGCGAGCTCTTCACGGCTGTGAGAGAGGGCAGACCGCATAATGTACTGTGCAGGATAGCATCTCTCTATGATTATCTTGAGATACAGCCAATAATGAACAACGAATTCTATCTCAGGAGCGAGGAATATCCCGAATTTACGACTCCCGACGATCTGCGGGAGCTCAACCGCCGCATAGTCGCTCTCGGAGACGAGCTGCATATCCCCGTAGTCGCGACCTGCGACGTACATTTTCTCGACAAGGCGGACAGCGTTTTCAGAAAGATACTGATGTACGGGAAATTCCCCGATGCCGAGCATCAGCCGCCGCTGTATCTGCATACGACCGATGAGATGCTGGAGGAATTTTCCTATCTCGGAAAGGAGAAGGCATATGAGGTCGTCGTCACCAATCCGAATATGATAGCGGATATGTGCGACCCCGATATCAGGCCGATACCGCCAGGAACGTATACTCCGAGCATGGACAACGCCGAGGAGGAGCTCCCGCGCATCACATGGGAACGCGCCAAGGCGATATACGGCGATCCTCTGCCAGAGATAGTAAGGGCGCGGCTCGACAAGGAACTGACTTCGATCATAAAGAACGGCTTTTCGGTGCTTTACATGATAGCGCAGAAGCTGGTCGCAAATTCAAACGAGCACGGATATCAGGTCGGCTCGCGTGGATCGGTCGGCTCGTCCTTTGTGGCGAATATGTCCGGTATATCCGAGGTGAATTCGCTGCCGCCGCATTACATATGCGACAGCTGCAAGCACAGTGAGTTCTTTACCGACGGCTCGGTCGGCTCGGGGTATGACCTGCCGCCGAAGAAATGCCCCGTATGCGGCAGTGATATGCGCCGCGAGGGACATGATATCCCGTTCGAGACGTTCCTCGGATTCAACGGAGACAAGGCGCCTGATATCGACCTCAATTTCTCGGGCGAATATCAGACGAGCGCACATAAGTATACCGAAACTCTCTTCGGCAGCGAGAACGTGTTCAAGGCGGGGACTATCGGCACTGTCGCCGAAAAGACCGCATACGGCTATGTCAAGCATTATCTCGAAGAAACCGGGCAGCATGTCCCGCGTGCCGAGGAGGACAGACTGACAAAGGGCTGCACCGATGTCAAGCGCACTACGGGACAGCATCCCGGAGGAATGGTCGTTATCCCTTCGGATTATGAGGTGTATGATTTCACGGCGGTGCAGCGTCCCGCCGAGGACCCGAATTCCGATTTCGTGACGACTCACTACGATTTCCATTCGCTGCATGATACGATACTGAAGCTCGATGAGCTCGGACACGATTGTCCGACCCTGTATAAGCACCTTGAAGATATGACCGGCGTGATGACAAAGGATGTATTCGCAGGTGATGAACAGGTCATGAGCCTGTACACATCTCCGAACGCTCTCGGAGTGACAGCCGAGGATATCGAATGGGAGACAGGAACGCTCGCTCTGCCGGAGATGGGCACGCCGTTCGTAAAGGGGATGCTGCTCGAATCAAAGCCCAGGATTTTTTCCGACCTTTTGCAGATATCGGGACTTTCACACGGCACGGATGTATGGCTCGGCAATGCGCAGGAGCTCATCAGGAACGGCACCTGTACGATATCCGAGGTGATCGGATGCCGTGACGGTATCATGACATATCTTATCTATCACGGCGTTGATCCGAACCTGTCCTTCAAGATAATGGAGATCACCCGAAAGGGCAAGGCGCCGAAGCTGCTCACCGAGGAAATGAAGCAGAATATGCGTGACCACGATGTCCCCGAATGGTATATAGACAGCTGTCTGAAGATAAAGTATATGTTCCCGAAGGCTCATGCTGCGGCGTATGTCATAGCGGCGCAGAAGCTCGGCTGGTACAAGATAAACTATCCGCTCGAATTCTATGCCACGATATTTACCGTGCGCGGCGAGGATTTTGACGCCCAGACAGCGATAATGGGAAGAGAAGCGGTGAAGGCAAAAATGAAGATGCTCAAGACCAAGGGCAATGAATGCACCGCAAAGGAATCCTCGACTCTCGATATGCTGTATGTAATAAATGAGATGATGGCACGCGGGCTGGAATTTTTGCCTGTGGACATATACAAGTCGGATGCGCGTACATATCTTCCCGAGGACGGAAAGATAAGGCTGCCGTTCTGCTCGGTATCGGGCATCGGCGTGAACGCTGCCGACGCACTGTTTGAAGCCGCTCAAAAAGGACCGTTCCTCTCTGTTGACGAGGTGCAGGAGAGAAGCGGCGTCGGCAGGAGCGTCATAGATGTGCTGCGTTCGATAAACGCGCTCGCCGGTCTGCCCGAGAGCGCACAGATGACATTGTTCTGAGATGTGATGAGGCATTGATGCAACTGACGGTTGCTTGACCGTGAAATGTACATATGCTATAATCATAGTCAAGGAGGGATGATGTAATGGATACAGGAAATATACTTCGTGAACTGCGCACAAAGGCGGGGCTTTCACAGGATCTGCTCGCAGAGAAGGTCTTTGTCACAAGACAGGCAGTCAGCCGCTGGGAAAACGGCGATACTGTACCGAATACCGAAACGCTGAAGCTGCTTTCGGGAGTGTTCAATGTTTCTATAAATACTCTTCTCGGCACTCCGATAAAGCAGATATGCCAGTGCTGCGGTATGCCGCTCGAGGATGGTATCATCGGCAGGAACAAGGACGGCACGCTCAATGAGGACTACTGCAAATGGTGCTATGCCGACGGTACATATACCTACAGCGATATGGACGACCTGATAAGGGTATGTATCCCGCATATGGTCGGACAGGGCTTTACGGAGGAAGAGGCTCGTGTATTTATGAAGCAGAAGCTGCCGCAGCTCGATTACTGGAAGAGATACGATGAGCTCGGCGACGGCGGGGAATTCGAGGCGTTCAAGCAGACGCTCATCAATGAGATAAACGCTCTTGGCATAGAGGGTATGCCGAAGATCGAGAAGCTGAACTCACTTGTCGGCAGCTATGTCAATCTCCCGTACAGGCTCCCGAACGGGGATGAGGTCAGATTCCTCGATGACAGCAAGACCTATCTCGGGAATCAGCTTGAATGTGAGTTCGGCGGTGACAGGCGCTTCGGCGTTATCGCTGATATGGATTTCATACTTGTATGCACCTATGAAGACGACGGGAAAAACCCGGAACTGGTGCTGTACAAAAAGAGATGAAAAGAACAACAGGCGTTATGCCGCAGTATTTCTGATCCGGATTCAAAAAACATATCACACAGATACGTGCATTACAGGCTTTTTACGTACAATTTACGCACAATTTAATGAGAAAAGCGGCAGACTTTCGGAAAATACCGATAGTCTGCCGCTTTTTCATATCACCTTTATAAACGCCTGCGGATAATCCTCCCGCACCTCTGCAAGATACTTCTCCGCGTTTGCTTTTTCGGAGAACGCCCCGACCTGTACATAGTACATTTTCTTTGCAGGTATCCCGGACGTTTCCGAGAGCCGAGCCTTGAACTTCTCCCATTCCGCTTCCGAGCCGCTTTCTTTATTCCAGCCGATGATCCCGGGGCATGGTTTTCCGGTTACATCGTAGTGCCGGATAACATTCTCTGCGGGGATGTTGTGCCACTTCATGAGCTGCCGCACGAGCTCTACTGCATTGTTGATAACCGCATCCGTGAAAGAATATGACTTATCGTTCGCTGCCTGCATCTTTCCTGTCGAATTGGTTGAGCATATCTCCACGCCTATGGAATTAGCATTCGTGCATTTTCCGTAATACGTCCCGCCCTTTGTGCTGTAACGCGCCCCGCCGCAGTGCCATGTGTACCGATTATTGATATCACCGTTGTAGCATACAGCCGCTGTATCGTCCACGGTGTAGTCTGAAGATACTTCGCGGTCGGTTGTGCGGTAGTATTCAGCGGTGTTGATCGCCGAACCCGCCCTCGATGTAACGCCCGCCGTGTAATGGATCACGATGTACCGTATGTCTCTCCCCGGCTTTGCGGTGGTATGTATTGCAGAAAATTTGTTGATGATATCCATGGTATCACTCCTTTTTGTCGTCATCGTCATCGCGGTTCTTGTTTTTCAGAATATCAATAGCTTTGATTATCACCGTAGGAAGCGGCACACCCAT
>JAILFE010000224.1 GCA_024697725.1 Oscillospiraceae bacterium | reverse complement strand
ATGGAAAACTGCTCGGACAGCACGGCGCATGACGAAAACGGAAAGGAATACATAGATTTCGGCAGCGGCATAGGAACGAACTCTCTCGGCTACTGCGACGAAAAATGGGCTGATGCGGTGTGCGCTCAGGTGCGTTCCGTACAGCACACCTCAAACTATTTCTACACAAAGCCTCAGGCGGACTTTGCCGAAAGGCTCTGCACGGCGTCGGGCTACAGCCGCGTGTTCTTCGGGAATTCGGGCGCAGAAGCCAACGAATGCGCTATCAAGATCGCAAGGAAGTATTCCTTTGACAAATACGGCAAGGGCAGGCACAATATCGTATGTCTTGAAAACAGCTTCCACGGCAGGACGATAACCACTCTTTCGGCAACGGGACAGGACGTGTTCCACAATTATTTCTTCCCGTTCACCGAAGGGTTCAGGTTCGCAAAGGTAAATGATATCGAAGACCTGCGCTCCAAGACAGATGATACGGTATGCGCAGTTATGTTCGAGCTCGTACAGGGCGAAAGCGGCGTAAATGTTCTCGACAAGGCATTCGTTGATGAGATATTCCGCATCTGCGCAGAAAAGGATATCCTCACGATAGACGACGAGGTTCAGGACGGCATGGGCAGGACAGGAAAGCTCCTTGCATCGCAGATATACGGCGTAAAGCCCGATGTTGCAACACTTGCAAAGGGCATCGCGGGCGGCATCCCCATGGGAGCCTGCCTTGCAGCCGAAAAGACAGCCGATGTGCTCGGAAAGGGCGCCCACGGTTCGACCTTCGGAGGCAATCCTATCGCCTGTGCGGGCGGAAATGCCGTGCTCGACCGCGTGCTTTCGGACGGCTTCCTCGACGGGGTCACAAAAAAGGGCGAATACTTCCGCAAAAAACTCGGTGAGATACCCGAGATCGAAAAGGTCACGGGCATCGGCATGATGATAGGCATATCGCTGAAAACGAAAAAAGCATCGGATGTCGCCGCAGAATGCGTAAAGAACGGCCTTCTCGTGCTTACGGCAAAGGACAGGGTGCGTTTCCTGCCGCCGCTGACAATCTCATATGCCGATATCGACAAGGGAATG
Organism: Oscillospiraceae bacterium; assembly: GCA_024697725.1. GTDB lineage: Bacteria > Bacillota > Clostridia > Oscillospirales > Ruminococcaceae > RGIG4694. The sequence continues at coordinate 2,512 of JAILFE010000224.1, read as the reverse complement.
GATATATTCTCAAAAATACTATCAGAATAAAGTGAAGCGATCATTATGATGAAGAATTTTTTAAGACTGCTCGACGTATCAAAGGATGATATAATGGATCTGCTGAATCTTGCGGATCAGCTGAAATATGAGCAGAAACACAATATCCCGCATAAAAAGCTCGACGGAAAGACTCTCGGCATGATATTCCGCAAGGAATCCACAAGGACAAGAGTATCGTTCGAGACAGGTATGTATCAGCTCGGCGGACACGCGCTCTTCCTTTCCGCCAAGGACCTTCAGCTCGAAAAGGGCGAGCTGATAAGCGACACCGCACGCACTCTCTCCCGTTATCTCGACGGGATGATGATGCGCACCAACGAGCACAGAGAGCTCGATCTGCTCGCAGGCTACAGCAGAGTTCCGATAATCAACGGTATGACCGATCTCTGCCATCCATGTCAGGTGCTTGCCGATCTGCTCACGATAAGGGAATTCAAGCAGCAGTTCGAGGGGCTGAAGATATGCTATGTCGGAGACGGCAGAAGCGTTGCGAACTCGCTCATAGTCGGCGCTCTGAAGGTCGGCATGAAAGTGGCTGCCGCCTGCCCCGAAAAGTATGAGCCGGATATCACTGTGCTCGATTTTGCAGAGAGCTTCAAGGACAATTTCCTGCTCACAAAGGATCCTCTCAAGGCGGCGGACGGCTCTGATGTCATATTCACGGATATATGGTATACCTCCTCGGCTGATCCCGACAGGGAGCTTCGCAGACAGATATTCAGACCGTATCAGGTCAACGACGATCTGCTGGCGGCAGCAAATCCGGGAGTTACCGTTCAGCACTGCCTGCCCGCACACAAGGGGGAAGAGATAACCGAAAAGGTATTTGAAGCCCACGCCGACGAGATATTCGAGGAGACCGAAAACAGGCTCCACGCACAGAAAGCGGTAATGCTCAGGCTCATGGGCGATTGAATACACGTAACAGAAGGAGGATAATATGGGCTACGATCATCTCAGGATAAAATCCAATGCAAAGGCGTTTTACCATAACAATTCAGGCTGGTCTATGGCAGTAGTCGTAATGGGGATGTTCTTCGCTACGATATGCGCCATTGTCGCAAGATTCATACCGTTCATAGGCGGACTGCTCGTCACACCGGTATCAATGCTCTGCGGACCCGTTGTCATGATGGGTATGCTCGGCTGGTTCAGAAGAACTATATACAAGCCGGAATCACCCACAGCCATGTTCAATGTTTTCACGGAGAACTACTGGGGCAAGCTCGGCACTATGCTGCTGATGTCGCTGTATGTATTCCTCTGGTCGATGCTTTTCGTGATACCCGGATATGTAAAGGCGTATGAATACTCAATGGTGCCTTACATAAAGGAAGAAAATCCCAATATGCCCGCAGAAAAGTGCTTCCAGCTCAGCCGCGTGATGACATACGGTCACAAGGCGGATCTTTTCTATCTCGACCTCAGCTTTCTGGGCTGGCATACCCTTGCTGCGCTTACCCTCGGCATAGTCGGCATACTGTACGCATATCCGTACTATTTCTCGGCAAGAGCATTTGCCTATGAAGAGCTCAAGGCAGAGGCTATAAGTCTCGGGAAGATATCTCCTATGGAATTCCCGCAGAATATGTCCGATCCCGAGCCTCAGCAGACATATGGGCAGACATACGGACAGCCGTCGGAACAGGTGTATGGAACTCAACAGGAAAAGCCCTCGATAAATCTCAACAAGGAAGACAGATAAACTATCCGCGAAAGGACAAAAGCTGAAAAGCAAGTAAAATAAATACCCGAAGTGCTTTTCGGCTTTTTGACCGGAAAATGTATAACACCCGATCGGAGGGGAGCGACAGATGAAGAAAAAGACCTTGCTCGGCAGACTTATAACAATGATCATTCTGCCTGTTGCTGTCCTCTTTACTATTTCAGCTGCGATAGGACTGTCAACAGTTTCAAACGCACTGAGGGGCATTTCCGAAGACAATGTCAACAATATCACGACCCTGATATGCTCCGAGATAAACTCCAGGATAAGCTCCTATGCAATAACGGCAAAAAACAAGTCCAACAGCGAAGAGATACGGCTTTTCCTGCTCGATAATCCCGACCGCGACGATTTCATGTTCAGCAATTACTATCCCGATGCGATAGAGGTTCTCGATGCGGTGATATCGGAAAATTCGGATATCTTCTCGGTCGGGTTCATAGCATCCTTCACCGATACGAGCCTTATATTTGAAAATTCGGCATCCGGCTGGAGCGGACGTTATGACTTTGACGTAACGGCTATGCCATACTACAAGCCCCTTATGGGCGGCAGCACCGACTGCTTTATCACCGACCCGTACATAAGCCCCTCTGACGGAAGTATGATAGTCACCATAGCCTGTGCGGTCAAGGGCGGACGCGGAAATCCCGTGATAGGAGCGCTCGGACTTAATATACCGGTCGAAAGGCTTGGCAGCATGATCTCAGATCTGCACTTTTCCGGTGATTATACCACGGTAAT
>JAILFE010000300.1 GCA_024697725.1 Oscillospiraceae bacterium | reverse complement strand
GGCTGCTGCGACGACAAGCAGACAATGGAAGAGATCTCGGATATATACAAAAAGTATTCCTACACTCTCGATACCCATTCCGCAGTTGCTGTCAAGGTATACGAGGACTACCGCGCAAAGACAGGCGATACGACAAAGACTCTCATCGCTTCGACCGCGAGCCCGTACAAGTTCAGCGCGAGCGTGCTTGAAGCTATAGAGGGCAAGCGCTCCGATGATGATGAATATACTCTCATCGACAGGCTGAACAAGCTCTCGGGATATCCCGTGCCCGCATCTCTTGCCGCACTCAGAAACAAGTCCGCAAGGTTCACCGATGTCATCGGCAGGGATGATATGGAAGAATACGTGCTCAAGTCACTTTCATAATATGCGCTGCATACGCAGAATTTCCTGAATTTTAAATAATCAGATAACGATAAGGAGAACATTATCATGGCAGTCGGAAAAATCAGAATGTCACAGGAGGGCTTTGATGCCCTTGAAAAACAGCTCGAATTCCTCAAAAACGTCCGCAGAAAGGAAGTCGCTGAAAAGCTGAAAGAAGCTCGTTCTCAGGGAGACCTTTCCGAGAACGCCGAGTATGACGCAGCCAAGGATGAACAGGGACTTCTCGAAGCGGAGATCGCCGATCTCGAAATAAAGGTGGCAAACGCCGAGATCGTCAGCGACGAGGATCTTTCCGATACCGAGGTCGGAGTCGGCTCGAAGGTGAAGCTGAAGGATCTCGAATTTGACGAGCTGCTCGATCTCCAGATTGTCGGCTCGACAGAGGCAGACCCCGAAAACAACAAGATCTCCGAGGATTCTCCCATAGGCATAGCCGCTATGAAGAAAAAGGTCGGCGATATCATAGAGGTCGAAGCTCCCATGGGCATAATCAAGATGGAATTGCTCGAAATAAGCAAGTGATTTTTCCCGCGAAAGGAACAAAGATTATGGCAGAAATTCAGAACATCGCTGCTCCTGCGGAGCAGGAGCAGGAACAGGAGCAGGATATAAACGAGCTCAAGAGAATAAGGCTCGAAAAGCTCGACACACTCAAAGCGAACGGTAACGATCCGTTTGTCGTGACAAAATATGATGTTACAGCTCACAACTCTGATATAAGAGCAGAATACGAAAAGCTCGAAGCAGATCTGAAAGAAAAGACAGGCGGCGACGAGGAGGCTCTCAAGACCGCTCTCGAGGAGAACCGCCGCACGATACGCATCGCAGGCAGGATGATGAGCCGCCGCGATATGGGCAAGGCCAATTTCCTCGATCTGCGTGATTCCACAGATCGTATGCAGGTCTATGTCAGGACGAACGAGATAGGCAGCGATGCATTTGCCGAATTCAAGAAATGGGATATAGGTGATATCATCGGCGTTGAGGGCTATGTTTTCAGAACACGCCGCGGAGAGATATCCGTACACGCACAGAGCATAACACTGCTTTCAAAGTCGCTTCTCCCGCTGCCCGAAAAGTGGCACGGCCTGAAGGATCAGGACACAAGATACCGTCAGAGATACATCGATCTTATCGTAAATCCCGACGTTGCCGAGACTTTCAAGAAGCGCTCGAAGATAATCGCATCGATACGCCGTTTCCTTGACGGCAGGAATTTTATGGAAGTCGAAACTCCGATGCTCGTTTCAAACGCGGGCGGAGCCTCCGCAAGACCGTTCGAGACACATTACAACGCACTCGACGAAGATGTAAGACTCAGGATATCGCTTGAACTTTATCTCAAAAGACTTATCGTCGGCGGGCTCGAAAGAGTATACGAGATCGGAAGGGTATTCCGCAACGAGGGCGTTGACGCACGTCACAATCCCGAATTCACGCTCATGGAGCTTTATCAGGCATACACCGACTACTACGGCATGATGGAGCTTACCGAGAGTATGTTCAGATATGTCGCAAACGAGGTCTGCGGCACGACCACCGTTCCCTACGGCGAGCATATGATAGATCTCGGAAAGCCCTTTGAGCGCATAACTATGGTAGACGCGGTAAAGAAATACTCCGGCGTTGATTTCAACGAGGTCGCAGATACCGAAGCTGCCAGAAAGCTCGCTGACGAGCACCACATCGCTTATGAGCCGCGCCACAAGAAGGGAGATATACTCAATCTCTTCTTTGAGGAATATGTCGAAGAAAAGCTCATACAGCCGACCTTTGTCATGGATCACCCCATCGAGATATCGCCGCTTACAAAGCGCAAGCCCGATGCTCCGGACTATGTTGAGCGCTTTGAACTGTTCATAACCGGACGCGAGATGTGCAACGCTTATTCCGAGCTCAACGACCCCGTAGATCAGAGGGAACGCTTTGCAGAACAGGAAAAACTTCTCAGTCAGGGCGACGAAGAAGCAAACCACACCGACGAGGATTTCCTCCGCGCACTGGAAATAGGTATGCCTCCCACGGGCGGTATCGGCTACGGCATAGACAGACTTGTCATGCTGCTGACAAATTCAAGCGCGATAAGAGATGTCCTGCTCTTCCCGACGATGAAGTCGATAGACTAAAACACCCCGTAAAATCAAGGCTTTCAAGCAATAGGCATGGTGTTTTGACACCAGCTTGACACCAATTTTTTGAGAACTGCAAAAAGGGTCTTGGTAAACTGAATAACAATGATGATCCCGAAGCTGACTTTTGAAGTCACCTTCGGGATTTTTGTCATTAACTGTTTTCTTTGAACCGATAGGCTCTGCTGCGGCTGCCCCCCGGCGGAAGCGATATTATGCTCTCATTCCTTAAACCGCCATTTAAGAGTTGTCGCATCGGGGGTATCTCCTTCATTCTCCCCGAATACCCATTCGATACCCAGTGCAGAAAGCAGTGAGCTCCCGTCTTTATCACAGTATTCAATATGCTTCTTATCGGCTGAAACATCTGCGACCTTGCCGATATTTGAATAGATATCCCAGCCGTCATGATTCATAGGGATAGGCCAGTCATTGCCGTTCCCGCCGTGCAGCAGTATTCCGATCAATTCACCGAGAGTCGCGTTATCGGGCATATTGATCTTATACACTCCGTTATACATATCATCGCCTGCGCACAAGGACCGGCGATTATACTTGATTATCAGCATTCAGAATGACACCTCTTATTTTTCTGAGACTTATATGTCTGTTTTCCCACGCTCACCGTTCAATCCGATGATAACTCCACCGACTGATCTGCCATTCTGCGGCGTTCAAATTCGGGGTGGCTGCTGTAATATGCTTCCTTATCACAGTACATACGGTCATCAGCAAGCTTCATAATATCAGCCGTACTGTATTCACCGTCAGCCCGGACTGCACCGACAGCAAAGCTCACATCCGGCGCTGCTTCCGCTAAAGTCCGCAGCTGTTCAATGCCCGCATCCAGATCCTGCTGCGTGATATCGGGACAAAGTACAACAAATTCATCTCCGCCCGAGCGGAATATCTCATGATCGCCGAATACTATCGTAAGGATCGACGCCGCTTTTGTTATGAGCTTATCCCCTGCACCGCCGCTATGAAATCATATTGCGAGATCCATTCCTGCAGATCCATAGTTTTTCATCTCCTTGTACTTGTGATATTATATGATAAACATACCATAATTGAACGGTTTAGTCAATGACTTTTTGCGCCGGAAGATATGAACTCACCTGTATGAATTATACCATACCCCCGCCGGCACCGTCAACAGTTGTACCATACTTCATTCAGAAAAATGGGAGAGCAATAATGTTATCTTTCGATAACGGTTGACGACATTTCACTTTTCGTTTATAATAAGCATAGAATGCCGCACAAAATGTCATGGAACAAGCATTGCCGGATGTGCAGAAAACGGCGCAATACCGCAGATGTTACGATTCGTGTCATGGGTGTGACGAAGCGGTTCTTTACTTTTTCCGGATCCTGTATTACCATTAGATCAGCCGAAAGGCATGATATGAAAGGAAAACGGGATCATGAAAAAGAACGGAAAGAACATATTGACCGCAGGTATGATAATACTGATACTGTTTGCGGTCTGGACTGTACTGATACAGACAGCAGATGTTCAGGCGGTCGGGCAGAACGGAACAGACATCGGTTTTGCAAGTCTGAACATATGGTTCCATAAAATGACAGGAGTTCATATGTGGGTGTATACCGTGACCGACTGGCTCGGACTTGTACCGATCTTTGTCTGCATGATATTCGGAACTGTCGGTCTTATACAACTGATAACGAGAAGAAGTCTTCTCAGAGTGGATAAGGATATTATCCTGCTTGGTATTTACTATATCCTTGTGATACTCGGTTATCTCCTTTTTGAGATGATACCTATAAACTACCGGCCGATACCTATAGAAGGACGCATGGAGGCTTCTTACCCCTCTTCAACAACGCTCCTTGTCATGAGCGTAATGCCGACGCTTATTTTTCAGACACACAGAAGAGTGCAGAATATTAGATTCAGATGCGGCATTTATGTGTTTACGGTCTTATTCACGGTATTTATGGCAGTGGGACGAACTGTTTCGGGAGTACACTGGCTTACCGATATAGCAGGCTCTGTTTTTCTGAGTTCGGGACTTTACCTCATATATCACGGTGCTGTCATGATAAACGACAGCGATCACTGACGGAGAAATGATAATGGAATTCCATGAAAAATTACAGGAACTAAGGAAGAAAAAAGGACTTACGCAGGAGGAGCTCGCAAAGGAGCTCTATGTTTCACGGACAGCTGTCTCAAAATGGGAATCCGGAAAGGGTTATCCGAATATCGATTCACTTAAAGAGATCTCGAAGTTCTTTTCTGTGACGATAGATGAGCTTCTGTCATCGGAAGAACTTATCACTGCGGCAAAGGATGAGAACCGCTCAAATATCGGTAAAATTATTGACCTTCTGACAGGCGCTGCCGATATAATGGGGATCATGCTCGTTCTTCTGCCTCTCTATCCCAAAAATACCGGGGAAACGATCACAGCCGTTGCTTTGTATGACTATACGCATATATCGCCCGGGATAGGCTGCGTATGCTGGGTACTGTATGCGGCACTTATAATTATCGGTGCAGTGAAGGTATTCATGAATTACAGGAACATAGAAAAAGGCAGAGATATACTTACGGCTGCATCACTTATACTGAGCATCATCACTGTCCTGTTCCTGACTGTGACAAGAATACCATATGCCGCATCGGTGGCGTTTCTGCTGCTTATAATTAAAGGATCAATGCTTTTTAAAGTCCCGAAAAAGTGATGACCGGAAACATAAAACAATGCCGCAAAGCAATACTTTGCGGCACTATCATTATACTGTGATACTATCAGCCGAGTGTGATCCTTATCTCGTTTTCATCGCGGAGCTTGTCGGCGGGGATGAGCTTGCCCTCCAGCTTTTCGCCGTTGAGTATGATCTCCTTCACGCCGCTTTCCACATTGTTCGGGTTGGAAAATTCCATATTGAGTATCTTACCGCGGAACTTCTTCCTTACCGTATATGTCTTCCATTCGGACGGTATCGAAGGATCGACCACAAGCCCGTCTGCATTCGGTCTCATGCCGAGAATACCCTCTACACAGCCTACCATAACGGTCGAGCCCGTGCCTGTGAGCCAGTGGACGTGCGATCTGCCCTCGAACGGAGACTGTGTGGACTCGGTGAACTGACCGTGTACATACGGCTCCATGACGCGCTTTTCGGCGCAGTCGTTCATAGATGCGGGAGATGATTCCTTGAAGTATTCAAAAGCGCGGTTGCCGTGTCCGAGCAGAGCCTCGGCAAGTATAGCCCAGCCCTGTGTCTGCGAGAAGATACCGCCGTTCTCCTTTGTATCAGGGTTGAATATATGCATCAGCGCACCGTCAAAGTAATGATTTACATAGGGCGGTTCCATGAGCTTTACGCCGTAAGGGGTATTGAGTATCTCATGAACGGAATTCATTGCAGTATTGCCCTGATATTCGCTAGCAAATCCGGATATTACAGACCAGCTCTGCGGATTGAGCCACATATTCGCCTCGGGATCCTTCCTTGCGCCGACCTTTTCGCCGTTCTCGCGGATGCCTCTTATGAAGCGGTCCTCATCCCAGCACTTTGAGAGCGCCTCTCCGAGCTTCTTCTGGGATTCGTCGAGATACTTGATATATTCATCGTCGTTCTTCTCTGCGGCAAAGCCTCTGAGAACTGTCATAGCATAGTAGAGCTGGAAGGCAACGAATGTGGATTCGCCCTTCTTGCCGAGACGCAGGCAGTCGTTCCAGTCTGCATGAAGTCCCGCAGGCATATCATGATCTCCGAGACGCTTCATCGAAAAGTCGATAGCTCTCTTCAGATGCTCGTATACCGTGTCCTCGCCGCCGTTGGCGTATACTATCACCTCATCGAGGAAAGCCTTGTTGCCGCTCTCGCCGATATACTTGTATACCGTCGGGAAGAGCCAGAGCGCATCATCCGCACGGTAGGAGGGATGACCAGTCTCCTTGGCGTATTTTGAATCGGGATTGTTCTCGTCGGGGCAGTCCTCGTGACCGGCATTATGGTTGAACTTGACAAGCGGGAGTCCGCCGCCGTTATCCACCTGCGCGGAGAGCATGAACCTTATCTTGTCTCCTGCGGTCTCGGGATCAAGATGTATCACGCCCTGTATGTCCTGAACGGTATCGCGGTATCCGTAGCCGTTTCTGAGACCGCAGTATACGAAGGATGCCGCTCTCGACCATATGAACGTGATGAAGCACTGGTATGCGTTCCATACATTCACCATATTATTGAATTCCACAGAGGGAGTCTCAACGGAGAAATTGTTGAGTATCGAGTGCCAGTGATGCTTCAGTTCCTTGATCTCTGCGTCTACGATGCCGTGCTTTTCGTAGTTTTCGAGTATAGCCGAAGCCTCGGCGTTGTTCTTCTGACCGAGCACATATGTCAGCTCGATAGAACCGCCTGCTCCGAGCTCAACAGCTGTCTGCAGAGCTCCGCAGGAATTGCCGTTATAGTTGAGGACATTGTCGCAGCGTCCATTCTCGACTGCTATAGGATTGCCGTAGGTGCGGTATGCTCCGATGAAGCTGTCGAGCGCTCCGTTATATCCGCATACAGGCGCACCGACCATACCGAAGAAACGCTCACGGTGATTAGAGCCTGTTTCATCCCTGCCGCTGTTCTCATTTATATGCTGTACTATCTTGTTTTCCTCAAAGGTGGTCCTTGTGATGAACTGGGTATACTGAAGATTGACCTGATCCTGCTCATAGTTGTTCTCGGAGGTGAATTCACAGAAGCCGTATACCGAAAGCTTTCTCTTCTTGTCGGACTTGTTGGTAAGGCGCAGACGCCATACCTCATAGGTCTTTCCGAGCGGTACATAATATGTCACCTCGGAGCGGACATCGTCATATTCCGAGGAGATGACGGTATAAGCCGTACCGTGGCGGCAGGTGCTCTTGAATTTGTCGAGCGGCTTGCCCACAGGCTGCCACGATGCAGACCAGTAATCGGCGGTGTCGTTGTCTCTGATATATATATATCTTCCGGGAAGACCGATGTTGCTGTTGAAGCGGTAGCGGAGTATCCTTCCGTTGGCTCCCGATTTTACAAAGCTATAGCCTCCGGCATTGTTCGAGATTATCGCACCGTATTCGGGCGAACCGAGATAGTTTGCCCAGGGCGCGGGAGTATTGGGTTTATCGATTACATATTCTTTGTTTTCCAGATCAAAATGACCAAAATTCATAGCGACACTCCTTAAATATATATGGTATAGTAATATGCCAAGTATCTTTTACTATTTTAACATATTTAATTTGGGATTTCAAGAGGTTTTTAGAAATTTTAACATATATTGTGTGCGATTTCTGATGTCGTTTACTATTATATTTTTATTGCCGGAATAATAATGTCTGCTTATTGCCGAAACTGTTATTTCGGCAATAAGCAGACATTAATACAATGCGCTGCATCATCATACAGAAACAGTATCATATCCTTCTCCCGGACCTACCTCGCATTCGGTTATCACAATCTCGGAAACATCGAGCGGGATGCCTGTGGAATACACCTCAAGCCTGTCTGTTGAGTCATATCCGTCCTCCGCGCCGCCGGAACGGAGCATACCGTAGATATAGGCGGAGGGGAAATATGCCTTTTCGCCGTCATCCGAGGCGGGCGGCATATCTACAGAGATATTGCCGCTGAAAAGCCGCAGTATCACGGGCGATTCCTTTGAATTGCTCGAAACGGCAGTCTTGTACTTGAGCGACATCACCGATTTTCCGGTCATGGAAACAAGGGCGAAATTCCCTTCCTTGGTCATATCGTATTCAAGTATCATGCTGTCGCCTACCGACTGCTTGTGATCGAATTTAAGAGATACATTGCATTTGTCAAAGAAGACTTCGCTCTCATCCGGGTGGTCTTCCGGACTGTCCTCATCGCTCTCCTTGCTCTTGGAAGTGCTCGTTTCGCTCTTGCGTGAGGTATTTTCCGCAGTGCTCTGCGTTGTGGCCTCTGTCTGTGTTTCGGCGGTGACCGTATCGACAGGCGCGGGCGGAGCGACCGATGCGGGTGCCGCGAACATCGGCCTCATAACCAGGAAAACTATCAGTATAAGAACAGCTATGAGTATCACCCATGCGATGACCGACTTCTTGCCCGATTCCTTGGTAACAGGCTTTACCTCCTGCACAGGCGGCGGAGCTGCGGGCTCCGTATCGGGCTTGACAGCAGTTCCTTTGTTCAAGGATATCGACTTCATCTCAAATTCGCTGTTGTGCTGAGGATTCGGCGCTTTCGGGAGATTTATATTGTATTCCTCAGGACCGGTCGGCAGTGAGGGAAGCGGTGCCGCCGCACTGCTGTCAGTTTCCTTTTCATGCACGGGACGCCTTGCCGGACGCGGCTTGCTCTCATATTTCACCTCAACGGGATCCTTCTCCTGATATGTTCTGCGGGGCTGCACTGTTTCCTTCGTGGGCTTGAACGCACGAAGATCATCGGGGCGCTGTATGGATATGGTCACCGGACCCTTTTCCTCCGGCTTTGCATCCTTTTTTGTGCCGTCTGCCACAGCCTTTGCAGTCGCTGCCGGTCTGGCTGACGATTCCGGCTTGGCATTCGCTGCCGGTTTTGCACCCGCCGCCGGCTTGGAACTGGACGCCGGCTTCTTGCTTCCGGAAGATGCAGACTTCTTCTTTGCATTTTCCGCAGATTTATTGTATTTTTTTACATCGGGAGCCTTTTCGTCCATCTGTGAGACTGCTTTTCCGCATTCCAGACAGAATTTCTCGCCGTCTTTAAGCTGTGCGCCGCAATTCGGACATACCGCCATCGTAAAACTTCCTTGTAGATTTATTTTTGGGTAATTTATAGAGAACCCGAATAAAACCTCTGTCTATGCCATTATACTGCAATACCCGCAGTATATCAGCAAGTAAAGAACCTCTGTGATGCAGAACAGCTCTTTCCCGGCTCCAGCTCGGTATAGCCGCTCGATTCGCGGGTAAGCTGAAGATTCGGTGCATTCACCTGTGCCGTCATCGGCTCTATACAGAAATAGTTCTTGAACCCGCGGTCGTTCCATACGATCCAGAATTTATAGTTTTCATCCGTTTCACAGCATATGCGCTTTCCGCTCGCGGTATCGAGTATCACAGTCCCTCTGAACGGCTTGCCGTCAAGATCGCATTCTCCTCCGACATACATATCGTTGCAGATATCTGTCAGAACGGGACATTTTGTGCCGCTGACATAATTCCTGTCGGATATCCTCAGAGCGATGCTCCTTCCTCTGGGGAGCCAGCGCTTCTTGTCGAAGGGTATCTTTTTCACAGCAGGAACAGTTATCCTGATATCCTCCTGCTTTCCGTCCTTTATGAACGGTGCGCTGTAGGTCGTATGAGTCGCCAGCGAAACAGGGAGCATATGCTCCGATCTGTTTTCGAGCGTTATCGTATGATGCAGACCCTCACTGTCGAGCTTTACCGTGATCTGCGCCCTGAAGCTGACCGGAAAGCAGTTGTAGAAGAAATCATTTTTGTCATACTCATATTCCGTCACGAGCCATGCGCTGCTGTCATCCGCTCCCATATCCTTGATCCTGTGGGCTCTTTTATGCAGAAAGCCGTGGATATGGTTGCCGAATCTGAGCTCATTCACCGGGAGCTGATACACAGCATCCGAAGTCTTCAGCACACCGCCGTCAAAGCGGTTCGGAAGATAGAGCGCGGGAAGACCCCATACCTCAGGAGAATTTATTATCTCGGCAGCCGTTATATCATCATTGTAGCGGAACACCTCGATATCATTCGTCTCATCGCGGAAACGAAGAACATTGCTTCCGAGCGTATACGCCACAACAGCCGTATATTTCCCCGCTGTGAGCTTTACAGCGTCAAATCCCTTGAACAGTATATTCTCAGCCGAATTCATCTGTATCAATTCCTTTCCTGCGGATCAGAGCACAAGTCTTTCAGTTGTAATTTCCGTATAGTATAATATAATAGATCTGTTACGAATCGTATTTTCTTACCCTGAGATATATCCCGAGCCTGTCGGCGATGCCGCGGCAGCGTTCGATCTCGTCGGCGGGGATGACATCCACTACCGAGAACATGACTTCCGGGACATATTTTTTGCATTCCGAAGCAAAGCGCAGCATCTCATCATAGCTGTCGTCCCATTCCGGGCGGCAGAGCCTGTTATATTCCTCGCTGCTGCCGGCGTTCATCGAAACAGACACGATATCCACAGCATCACCGAGCAGCGGCGCGATATCTTTGCCGTTTATCCTGCTGCCGAGCCCGTTGGTATTGAGCCGCACGGTCTTTTTGTATCTGCTCTTCACTTCCCTTGCGACCTCAAGCAGCACTTCTAGCTTTTCGGTCGGTTCGCCATAGCCGCAGAACACTATCTCATCATAGCTGTCTTCCTCATATCCGGCGACAGCTTCAAGCACCTCAGCGGCAGTCGGTTCTCTTTCGAGCCACAGACTGTCGGAGCCGTATGCGCCGTCGCCGTTGTTCCTGATGCAGAACGTGCAGGCGCAGGGGCATTTATTGGTAAGATT
>JAILFE010000220.1 GCA_024697725.1 Oscillospiraceae bacterium | reverse complement strand
CCGTATTTTCGGAGATGCCGCGAGGCAGGCAGATAAACATTATCGCTTCGATATTGCTGCTGGGTATAATGGCGGCTCTTTTGATCGGAACAGTAGTCAGTGCCGTGACAAAAAGGAACAAATAAAGTCCGGTCTGCCTGTGCAGGCGGATAAATGAATCGCCCCCGGACGTTTTTGAAACGTCCGGGGGCAGTATCATTTTACGCAATATGTCCTAAATGCCCTTATCTGCTGCCTATAGCCTTGCTTGCGGCGGAGAGCGGCTTGTAGAGGACGAATACTATCACAGCGCAGATCAAAGCCTTTATGAATGTGAACGGAACATTGAATATCAGCAGGCATTCGGGGATCGTGCTGACAGAGGGGAGTATCTTCTGATATGCATTCAGCACTGCTTCCTGCGGCAGGAAGTTGTAGTATACGGGATAGAGTATGAAATAATTCACGAAAAAGCTTCCCGCAGCCATTACCAGCGCACCGACCGAGGTCGCTATCACAGCGCCGGACTTTGTCTTCTTGAATTTGTAGATGAAGCCGGCGGGTATCACGAGCAGGATGCCGAGCGTGAAATTGGCAAGCTCACCGACACCGCCCGTAGATGAAAAGGGAAGGTGGATAAGGTTCTTGATAAGGCACACCGCTGCCCCCGAGAACGGCCCGAAAAGGAATGCTGCCACCAGTGCCGGGAAATCGGAAATATCCAGCTTGATAAATGCCGGCATGAGCGGAGCGGGCACTTCAAGATACATCAGGCAGAATGCCAGTGCCGACAGCATTGCCGTAAAGGTCAGTCTCCTGATCTGGACACGGGCGGTGGGCTTTTCTCCGCCGAGCTCTGCGGCGGAATTTGTTTCTTGCAGCTTCATACAGATTACCTCCATAGACGCAGCGCTGTTTTTTAGGGGGTATACAGTGACCGCATTGAAAACGGACACTGTAAAGCGCCCGCCAAAATAATTTCGGCGGGCGCTTGGTGATTGTCATATGATGCAGACAATACCTTTGTTTCTTTCATCCGGACTATACCGTCGGTCCCGGAATCACACCGGGTCAGCGGATACGCCTTTTATTGACATATCCGTTCGCGGACTATACCGCCGGTGAGGACTTTCACCTCGCCCTGAAACAGGTTGCTGAATAAATTATTTATATTATCCGTATTGTTACGGATAACAGCTTGTATCATATCCGCCCGGCGGGATCATTCATCCTCGTCGTCGGATCTTTCAAAGATATCGTCAGTCTCTTCAGTGTCAAATTCGAGGAGTTCGCCGCACTTGGGGCAGGTTATCGAACCTTCTTCAAGTATAGCGCCGTCTACGCGGACATTGTGACCGCAGGTGGGACAGGTGACCTCATAGAGATCCTCGTCATCACCGAAGTCATCATCATCGTCCTCGTATTCATCCTCATCATCATCGTCATCGTCGGCAAGCGAGAAAGCGGGATCGTATCCGTCGCCGGAATAATCTCCCTCATCATAATCATCACAGCCGGCTTCGAGCTCGGTAAGACCGTTCTCGACGGAATCGACCTCCTGCGAGAGCTGGTCGATCTCGTTCTGCTGATTCCTGATCTCGTCCGCCATATCACGGAGAATATCTGCGATAAGGTTTATGACCTTATCATCCTTGTTCATACCCTCGAGCAATCCCTTCAGATATGCGACCTTTTCACTGAGTGTCATGATCCTCATCCTCCGTTCGGTATGTTAATTTGCGGATATACGGATATTGTGCTCAGACACGCTCCATATATTCGCCTGTGCGTGTATCTACTCTTATCATTTCGCCCTCGTTGATGAAGAGGGGGACCTTGATCTCAACACCTGTTTCGAGTGTTGCGGGCTTTGTTGCGTTTGTAGCTGTATCGCCCTTGAAACCGGGGTCTGTCTTTGTGACCTGGAGCTCAACAAAGTTGGGCGGCTCTACTGCAAATACCTTGCCCTTGTAGGAGCAGATCTTGCAGGTCATCTCTTCCTTGACGAACTTGAGGCTGTCGCCTACGTCTGCGGGGTTAACGGGGAGATCCTCATATGTCTCGGGATCCATGAAGTGGTAAAGGTCGCCGTCGTTGTAGGAATACTGCATATCCTTTCTCTCAACGTATGCAACGGGGAACTTTGCCGAGGGGTTGTAGCTCTTTTCGATAACGGAGCCTGTGATAACGTTCTTGATCTTGGTTCTTACGAAAGCGGCGCCCTTGCCCGGCTTTACGTGCTGGAATTCTACTATCTGAAGAACGTTTCCGTCCTCTTCAAATGTTATGCCGTTTCTGAAATCTCCGGCTGTTATCATAAATATGACCATCCTTTCAATCTTCTGTACGTCGGATAAGCAGTTACCGCACACTTCTGTGCGGCAGGCAGGCGACGTAATTTTATACCTATAATATGATATCACATTTCGGTCTGTTTTGCAATACCTTTTTTGCCTATTTAAAAGAAATTTAACGAAAAAATTACAGCATATTATACAGTGCGCGCAGCCCGAGCAGGTAGCTGTCCTTCCCGAAGCCCGCTATCTGCCCCGTACATACCGGCGCTATGACCGATGTCTCACGGAATATGTCCCGCGCATGGATATTTGATATATGCACCTCGATCACGGGTATCTTCACAGCCGATATCGCATCCCTTATCGCGTAGCTGTAATGGGTGAATGCTCCCGCATTTATCACTATGCCGCATTTGTCGAGCCTTGCGGCGTGTATCGCATCTATTATGACGCCCTCGTGGTTCGACTGGATGCATTCACAGCTGTCAAATCCGAGAGATTGTGCGCATTCCTTTATCTCGGCGCATATGCTCTCATAGGTATCGTTTCCGTAGATGCCCGGTTCTCTTTCGCCGAGCAGATTGAGGTTGGGGCCGTTTATAACAAGTACATTCTTCATTCCCGATTACCTGCTTTCATTATATATCTTTATATATCTTTATGCATACGGTATATTTTTGCCCTGAAGGTCACGCTGCCGTCCGATTTTGAATATTCGGCGTCACGGGAAAAGCGGAGCCCGCATTTTTCCATTACTCTTCCGCTTGCTATATTGTCTGCGGCAAATTCCCCGACAAAGTCCTCTGCACCGTATTCGCTGCGGACAAATTCTATCATCCTCATCGCCGCTTCGGTGCAAAGACCTTTTCCCCATTCATCATACCGCAGGTTATATCCGAAGCTCCATGCCTTTTCCGTATCGTTCCAGCCTATGCCGCCCGAGCCTATCAGCTTTCCTGTTTCCTTCAGCACAAAGCCGAACTCAAACCGCTTTTCGTCAAGGCTGTCCATTGAAGACAGCCATTCTCTCGTGACTGAGATATCGGTGTGAGTGGGATATATCATATATTTCGTGACGCGCTCGTCGGATGCCCATTCAAACACAGCCCCGGCGTCGCTTATATCCAGCGGGCGCAGTATGAGCCTTTCACTTTCGAGAGTGATATTCCTCATTAGTCTTCCTTTCCGATGAGTGTATTATAATACTTCATCATCGTCTGTGCGTCCTCGGTCTGTGTGCCGTCGCTCTCGCATATGAATACCGGAGAGAGATCCTTTTCGGCTATAAGCTCCATGAGCGGCTCGTATTCCGGACCGTATACCGTGTCCCCGAAGGTGAGATGCCGCTTTTCACCGCCCTTTTCGGTATATTCTATCTTGGAAAAATGGGAATGAAAACTTTTCAGGCGTTCGCTGCCGAGCTTGTTCTCTATCGTATCGAGTATTTTACGGTAATCGTCCTTTGTTTTTATCGAGCCGAACGTCCTTGCATTCAGATGACCGAAATCTATCGTCGGCAGGAAGCTGTCGTCGATAAGGCAGAGCTCCATGACCTCATCAAGGTCGCCGAGCTGATTGATCTTGCCCATAGTCTCGGGGCAGCATCGGATATTTTCGAGCCCTTCATCTATCAGTGCGCGGCGGGCTTTTTTCAGTGTGTCCTTTGCGAGAGAGAGTGCCTCTTCACGCGATATTTTCGAGCAGGAGCCGCTGTGTATGACTATCCTGTCACCGCCCATCGCACGGACCGCCTTCGCCGAAGCCAGTATGTAGTTTATCGAATTGTTGCGCTTTTCCTCCTCGGTGCCGGAAAGGGATATGAAATACGGAGCATGAAGGGAGACACTGATACCGTGTTCACGCATCACCGCTCCGAATTCCGCCGCCTTTTCCTCG
>JAILFE010000264.1 GCA_024697725.1 Oscillospiraceae bacterium | reverse complement strand
TCCTTGACCTTGATTACATTATATATCAAGGCAACTGATTTGTCAATACTTTTGTGAGATTTTTTTCGCTAATTTTGTGAATTTGTGAGATCGGTCTTTTCAATCGTTTCAAATATGCTTTTTTTAGTCGAAATCAACAATTGTGATAACCATTTAACAAACTTTGACGTGTTATTTTTTCCTGATCTCGATTTTTTAAACTGTTTACAATATATTTTACATCTTTAATACATCGTGTGTTAACAACTTTGTTTTCTCATAAACTGCAATAATTATATTGTACATGGAAGAAAAAATCAAATTTTATGATATTTTTCTTTTCCTGTATCCGGAACATAAAATTATTATATGTTCCGGAACGATGAAAATATCAGTTGTTGGATTTGAGGAATCTTTCGAGCTCTGCGGGGTCGAGGCACTTCTCGCGTGCATGAGGCTCGTCGATGATGCCTGCCTTTATCATGCGGGCAAGCTCCTGATCGAGACATATCATTCCGACTGCACGTCCGGTCTGGATAGCGGTCTGGATAAGATGCACCTTATTATCACGGATCATTGCCTTGATGGAGTCGGTAGCGTTGAGTATCTCAAGTGCCGCAACACGTCCCGTTCCGTCTGCTCTCGGGATAAGGGTCTGCGCAATGATGCCGACGAGGGTCGTGGCAAGCTGCGTTCTGATCTGACCCTGCTGGTGAGCGGGGAATACGTCGATGATACGGTTGATGGTATCGGGTGCGGATGTTGTATGAAGTGTTGACATGACCAGATGTCCGGTCTCGGCTGCTGTTACTGCGGCGTTGATCGTCTCGTGGTCACGCATCTCTCCGACGAGTATAACATCGGGGTCTTCACGGAGAGCAGCACGCAGCGAGAGGGCGAATGTTTCGACGTCGTCGCCGACCTCACGCTGATTGATCATGCATCTCTTATGTTCATGCACATACTCGATAGGGTCTTCGATCGTAATGATATGGGCGCTCTTGTTGACATTGACATAGTCGATCATTGCGGCAAGAGTCGTCGATTTACCGGAGCCCGTAGGTCCCGTAACAAGGATAAGTCCTCTCGGCTTGAGTGAGAAGTCACCGATGATCTGAGGAAGATCAAGGTCTTCAAGTGTCGGGATATCGTTTCTCAGAAGACGGATCGCAACAGCCGTATCGCCGCGCTGATGGTACACATTGACTCTGTGACGGTAGCCGCGCTTTGAAAGATACGAAAAGTCGGTATCGATCCTGTTCTTGATATTTTCGAGGTTGCGTCCGCTTGTCATCTGCTCAACGACCTTGATGATGGCGCTGTCGGTCATCTCAGGATAGGAACTGAGCTTGCGCAGCGAACCGTGAAGTCTTACGACAGGCGAGATCTTTGTTGTAAAATGAACGTCAGAGCATCCAAGTACTCGTGCCTCATCGAGTATCTTATCGATATTGATGACGATTCTGTCGGCACTTATCGGTTTTGCTGGGGTTTTGCTTGTGTTAATGTCCATTTCTGCATTACCTCCGATTTATTATAATAATTTTAGACTGCATATGTTACGCGGACAAGCTCGTCCATTGTGGTGATACCCTCCTGTACAAGGTCGGATACGTTATCACGCAGGAGCTTTGTACCCTGCTTCTTAGCAAGAGCAGCGATCTCGGGAGTTTTTCCTTCGTCCGCGATAAGTCTTGACATCTCGGGAGTACATACCAGCATCTCGTGGATAGCGGTACGTCCGGTATAGCCTGTGTTATTGCACTTCGGGCAGCCGCACGCATCGTATATCGTAACGGGCTCCTCTATACTCATCAGTGCATTTTCCTCTTCGGTCGAATAGCGCGGGGTCTTGCATTCATCGCAGAGCTTCTTTACAAGTCGCTGAGCGCAGATACCGATAAGTGAAGAAGCGACCATGTACGCCATAACGCCCATATCCACAAGTCTTGTTACCGTGGAAGCGGCATCGTTTGTATGAAGCGTGGAAAGCACCAGGTGTCCCGTGATAGCCGCTCTGATAGCGATCTCGGCTGTTTCCTGGTCACGCATCTCACCGATCATTATGATATCGGGGTCCTGACGGAGGATAGAACGGAGCGCAGCGGCAAATGTCATGCCCGCCTTTGTGTTGACCTGGCACTGGTTAACGCCCTCGATCTTCTTCTCGACAGGGTCTTCGACTGTAATTACGTTTACATTCGGCTTTGAAAGCTCACCGAGCGCCGCATAAAGCGTCGTGGACTTACCGGAACCCGTAGGTCCCGTAACCAGGAACACGCCCTGAGGCACCTTGAGACATCTTGAGAATATCTCGTAGTTGAAATCGTTCATACCGAGGTCGGTGATCTTTCGTACCGACATATCGCCCGTTGCGAGGATACGGATAACGCACTTTTCGCCGTATACCATCGGAAGGTTGGATACACGGACATCGAGCAGCTGACCGTCAACTGTCTGGGAGAAACGGCCGTCCTGCGGGACACGCTTTTCGGCGATATTCATTCCAGATATGATCTTTATACGTGTAATAAGCGAGTTATGAACAACATTGGAGATGTTCATGAGCTCGATAAGGTCGCCGTTTACTCTGATCCTTATCCTTGTGTAGGACTTGAACGGCTCGATATGGATATCCGTCGCGCCCGCACGATGGGAGTTCTCGACAATGGTAGTACAGAGCTTTACGATAGGGGCGTCGTTGATACGAGCCTCTTCCGCTGCAGCTGCCTCAGCCTCGGCATCCTGATCTCCGAACTGGTTCTCCACGCTCTCGATAACGTTGTCAACGTTCTTCATCGAGTAGTTCTTGCCGATCGCCTTGATTATAGCCTGCTTGGTAGCGAGCACGGGAACGACGTCCATGCCCGTCGTCACCTTGATATCCTCGAAGATATAGAAGTTTACGGGGTCATTCGTGGCAACGGTAAGTCTTTTTCCTGTGATCTTGATACCGATGATGTTATGCTTTTTCGCAAGTGTTTCGGGGATCTTGTTGACCGCTTCGAGGTCAACAACGGTCGACGGATCATCGAGATCAATGAACGGAACATTCAGCTTCTTGGTAAGAACGTGAACGAACTGGACATCTGTCACGTAGCCGAGCTCAACGATATAGTCATCGAAGAATTTGCCGGGGACGTTCTCGTTCTTCTTGGCATCAAGGA
>JAILFE010000255.1 GCA_024697725.1 Oscillospiraceae bacterium | reverse complement strand
ACATTTGCTTCAGCGAACAGCTTTCCGTTTACATAGGGGAACGCCGCAAGCTCCTTGTCCATGTATTCATCGTATTCGTCGCGCTGTTCCTGCGTCATGTCCAGCACCCTGAACAGCTCGCTGAGCTTCCTGCGGACTTCTTCAACAGGGAATCTTTTCAGATACTGCCCGAACATCTCATGCCTGTCAAAGATCTGTGCATCCTCTGCATACAGGCAGAATACCAGCCGCACGCAGAGCATATTCAGCGATCTCAGCGTTTCCGGGCTTTCGGGATCCTTATATTGCTTGATGAGCGCATCATACAGTTTGCCTACGAGATTTCCGGCATCAATGGATATCTGCTCTTCCTTTTTCAGCAGCTCCGACTTCTGCTCCGTCAGGAAGTGAAGCTGATAGAACTGCTTCGGGAGGTCTGTCAGCAGGATCTCGTCAGGTTCGGCGTTCGGCTTATTCATGTTATATATCAGTATGCGCTCGAAGTTGGAGACGATTATCCACCTTGCACGGTCTTCATACGGCAGATAGTTGTTGTACCGGAATGCCTGCCCGTATGGGGTCAGCTTTTCGCCGTCGGACTGAACAGCGGTCTTGCCGAGCTTGACATGAGCGCCCTTCTGCTCGATCAGTACCTTTGTGGAAGGGATATACCCGTCTATGAACTTTGTGTTCTTCTCCACGACGACAGTCTTTTCAAACTCGATAACGGCAGTGGGATTCTCTGCCCCCAGCACATTTTGCAGAAGATCGATCCAGAAGCGTTGTGTTTCCTGCTTTTCATCGCCCTTGCCTGCCCATCTCTCCGCAAATTCCTTCGCGGCTTTTTTCTGTTCCTTTTCTGTCATAACGGTCACCCCTGTAAAAGTCGGATTATATATCATTATAACACCTTCATACGTATATGTCAACGGCAGGAAAAGGATTGACAAACAAAGCGCCGCATGATATAATGTTCAACACAGACGCATAAAATAATAATTACGGTGATGATATGAAAAGATCGGATATTATAAAATCGACAGCAACAGTATTGACACTCGCTATGCTCTGCGGATGTTCCTCGGGGAGTGCCCCCGCAGTGAGCGATGTTCCCGCAGTGAGCACAACACAGACCGTTCCGGATACACAGAGCCCGGAAACGACAGCGGCATCCGGAAGCATCAGCGGGACAACATCGCAGACAGCACCGGAAACTTCGGTCAGCGCAAGCGAAACAACTGTATCCGAAACTTCTTCCGCAGAGACGGTATCGGAAACATCGGCAGATGAGAGCGCACAAGGCGGGACCGACTATATGACCCTTTACAGGAACAAGCTCACGGATATATTTCTTAATGAGGATACGGAATATATAACCTACTATATGTTCTCGCTGTATGATGTGGGCGGAGATGATACTCCCGAGCTGTTTGTTTCCAACGGGGAATTCCATATGGCAACGACAGAGCTTTTCACGGTAAAGGACGGGGAAGTTATCTCTGCGGGAACTGTCGGTTCATTCGGAGAAGCACTGTATTTTCCCGATAAAGGCAAATTCGATGCGCAGTACAGCGGCATGGGATATTCCTCTCATTGTCTTGTTTCGTTTGACGGCACACAGCTTGTCAGCGGCATCTCCATTGACAGCTATGAAGGCTTCGATTATGAAAATGAGGATTATGATACCGCAGTCTCCGAATATCACATCGACGAAAGAGACGTTGCGAAGGAAGAATACGACAAGGCATACGAAGAGAATTTCACCGGAAAAAATATCACCCTCGGAAGGGATCATTATCTGAACGAGCACGGTATCTCCGCGGTGTTTGACGATCTCGGCAGAGAAAGGACGTATGAGGAACTGATACTTTCCGTACCGCAGGATGAAGCGGTGTGGTCTGCACCGGACAAAATGGCGTACTGTGATATCGACAGCGACGGCACAGAGGAGCTTCTGTTATATTACGGCTACGGCTGCCGCGTATACACATACGACAACGGGCTTAAATACTGCGGAAATGTGCCGAGCTATGACGATACACCGTATGAATTCTTTGATACCTCGGATTATGATGTCGCATGGGATGATACCGAGATGCAGTACATCCTCTATGC
>JAILFE010000235.1 GCA_024697725.1 Oscillospiraceae bacterium | reverse complement strand
CAAGCGCCGCCAGCGTTTCCGATGAGACATGATACGGTTTCAGCTGCACGCCGAGAGCATCTGCGATGTACGAGTATATCTCGTTCCAGCTCACGCTCTCATCTGTCGTGATGTGAAACGCCTCGCCTATTGCGTCAGGGTTTCCGATCAGTCCGACATATGCTTTTGCAAAATCACTGTTATGTGTTATCGTCCACAGCGAAGTGCCGTCTCCGTGAATTATCACAGGCTTACCTTCTTTGATGCGTTTCACGACCTGCCAGCTCCCGTTTTTGCCGTGAACTCCAAGCGGTACGCTGCGCTCGTCATAAGTGTGACTCGGACGCACTACCGTTATCGGAAAACCGTGATCACGGTAAAGCCCGAAAAGGTATTCCTCGCAGGCTTTCTTGTTGCGTGAATATTCCCAGTACGGATTTTCCAGAGGTGTTTCCTCGGTTATCGTGTAGCCCTGCATTGGCTTCCTGTAAGCCGATGCGGAGCTTATGTAAATGAATTGCTTCGTCTTTCCAGCGAACAGCCTAAAGTCTCGTTCCAGCTGCTCAGGAACGAATCCGATAAACTCACCGACGCAGTCAAACTCCATTCCCTCAAGTTTTTGCTCAGCGTCCTTTTCATCGTTTATATCACAGTTTATTATTTTCACGTTTTCGGGAAGGCCCTCATTTCTGCTGCCTCGGTTAAGCAGCCACAGCTCATCACCGCGCTGTGCGAGAAGACGGGTTATCGCCATGCTGATAGTTCCGGTACCGCCAATGAAAAGTATTTTCATAAGTCCTCCTTACAGTTCAGCGTGCGCCGCTATTGTGTATATCTCGGTAATATCGTGTGCGTCCAGCTGCATGAATCCGCCTGTTTTTCCGTCTCCAATGCCGAATTTCTCAACAAGCACGGGTATGTCCTCTTCCTTTGCTCCAAGCTCAGCAAAATTGATCGGCATACCGATGCTCCTGAGGAACACACGGAATTTGTGTATGCCTTCAAGTGCAGTCGCTTCAGGGTCTTCAAAATTCATCTGACAGCCGAAAACACGTGTTGCCATCTGGCAGAAACGCATCACATTATGCTTGTGAACATACTCCATCCAGGCAGGCATGATAACCGCAAGTCCAGCACCGTGAGCAACATCGTACAGTCCCGAAAGCTCATGCTCTATTCCGTGGCTGTTCCAGTCCTGCTGGCGTCCTACGCCGCAGATATTTGTATGAGCGACTGTTCCCGCCCACATGATGTTCGCACGGGCTTCATAGTTGTCAGGGTCAGCGATAACTCGCGGCGTTTCTTTTATCATCGTCAGCAGCACCGCTTCGCAAAGACGGTCAGTTATCTCGACCTCAGTGGTGTTTGTGAAATAGCGCTCGAAAACGTGCGCCATGATGTCAGTCGCTCCGCACGCAGTCTGATATGCAGGAAGCGTCTGTGTGAGTGCAGGATCCATTATCGAGAATTTCGGTCTCAGCAGATCAGAACCCGTGCCTCTCTTGAGCATTCCGTCCTGTTTTGTTATGACCGAGTCTCCCGAACCCTCGCTGCCTGCCGCTGCGATAGTAAGCACCGTAGCCACAGGCAAAGCCTTCTCGACAGCCTTTCCGCTGTACATATCCCAGAAGTCTCCGCTGTAAGGAACGCCTATTGCGATCGCCTTAGACGAGTCTATTACCGAGCCGCCGCCGACTGCAAGAATGAAGTCAACACCTTCTTTTCTGCACATCTCAATTCCCTCATATACCAGCGTGTCACGTGGATTGGGCATTACGCCGCCAAGCTCGCAGTATTGTACGCCTGCATCATCGAGCGACTTTTTGACTGTGCCGATAAGTCCTGACTTCACTGCCGAACCGCCGCCGTAGTGGATAAGCACCTTGCTGCCGCCGTACTTCTTCACATAATGACCGGCTTGGGCTGCACGGCCTTTTCCGAATACGAATTCTGTCGGGCTGTAAAAATTGAAGTTTTCCATAAAGATGTTCCTCCTGTCTTGTTTTTGAGTCTGCCTGAACGGCATAAGATTTTCTGTCCATAACATTGCCTTGATCTGCGGCTGTGCAGATCCGTTCCTTATCGTTTCAATATTTGACAAAATACAAATAACGATCTTATTCTATTATATCATTTATCAGCATTACTTTCTATCAAATCTATTGTCTATTCGTCAAAACTATGGCATCTGATGAATATACCCAGTCATTTATAAAGCGATCGGGATATATTGATGGCATCGTCCAGGATGAACACACGGTGAACAGATCAGGCGGTCAAAGGACAGTCAAGCAGCCAGGGCATAGTACCGGAAAGAAGTCAACCACCTGTCGAGCTTCTTTCTCTTTGTTGAGGCGTGAAAGGCAGGATAAAACTACCTCCCGCTTATACCTTTCAGCAATTCCATTATCTCACGGTTATAGGGATCTGCATTCAACAGTTTTTCCGGAACGATCGGATCACCTTCAGAACCGTTTTTGTAGTATCTGATAATATCGTTGATCAGCGTTTCGGAATCGCAGTTCAGAATGTCCGTGATCTGCTTTGTAAGCTCCGACTCGTTTTCGGGCGGAAGGAACAGAGGTGCATCCGAGTGCAGAAGATTCGGATATTTTTCCTCGATCAGCATAAGTGTATCAAAATCCCTTTTGGATATTTCAGGGTCGTCGTGAACAAGATAGACACAGCCTGTTTCTGTTTCAAGATCGATCGTCTCACGGATGCTGTCGGTTTTCCCGGCGTTCTCCACCCACCCGGAATAATAACTTTTCATATTTAGAAGAATCGGGATGATGCCCGACGAAGAAATAGCTCTGTCGCTGTCGGAATAAAAGTCCTTTACATATCCTTTTATCTGCGGGCGGTACGGCTTTTTCAGAAATTCTTTATGATGCTCGGTATCAAGCATACAATCAAGTGCTATATCCGTTTCGTGATATCCGAACACTTTATCAAGAAATCCCGCAGGAGCGCTTCCTCCCATCACACGGCAGTTTGCCTCGATAAGCACAGGACCTTTTTCATCGATCATATACTCTCCGTGAACAGGTCCGTCGGTGATGCCGAGAGCCTTGACCGCACGAAAAGCGTATTCAACAAGCTCCGTTTCCTTTCTGCCGAGTTCCGTGACCGATTCCAGTCCCCTGTAAATAATCGACCCCGAAGGCATCTGTTTTTTATGATAGCGGAACACGAATGTCAACGCAGGAATACCCTTTCGGCTGATCGTGTTCACGATATACTCTTCGCCGAAAATACGCTCCTGTACCAACAGCCGATTTTCCGATTCACCGAACATATTCTCAGCGGACTGTTCCTGCCTGAATAGACATTTTGCTTTCGTATCTGATAACGAATATAGTATTCAAAAAGAGATTCCATATTTATTGCATATGGCAGTATCTTGTACTCATTAACATCATTATACGATGCTGACAAACGACCTTTTTCACAAATTAGTTTTGCAAGCTGGATTGGTTTCTTATAATACGAATACAATCCATTGACTTTAATACTTACAAATTGATTTCGGCTCAATGCAACAGTTCTCACATTATTAAGCGCTTTCATACAGTATCTAATACTCTTTCGAATAGCGGGAAGTTTCCTGCGGGAATGGATTGCAAACCCTCTTTCTGCAGATGTTTATTTATATTCAGCGAATATATTTTATCCTTGTCTGTCGTCTTATGATCTACACCACGGATATTGTACAACATTACCCATGTGTACAGCGGCTCTTGGTTTTCCTTTTCGCTTATGAAGATAAGAAGAATATTGTGTTCACTGATCTTTTTATCATCATCTGATGCGTAATAGTTGGATTCCGCATTTTCAAGTTGATTAAGTACAGAACCCTGTCTGTAGCCATATATGCTTCTGCCGGAGGATTTATCTTTTGCCGTTACTCCGACTATCGTATATTTACCCTTATCAAGTTCTATGGTATCACCGACACCGCCAAAAAATCCGAGCTTATCAAGCACGCCGCGGTCGATCATTATTTCGCCTTTTTCCCTTGGCATATGACCTGCCTCCAATGGAATATGCGACAAATTGTGAGGATCATCGAGGATTCCGTACTCGAACTTCATATTGCCGATACCCATTGTACCCATTACGTCCATTTTTCCTGTGACAGTGTCATCGCCTGTAAACGCAGCTATGAAGTCCTGTCTGTCAGCCGTGGTCATAAATTCAAAGTGACCAATGGTGTCGTACATTGATTCGATCTTGCGGTTGAATGTCTGGCGGAGCATAAGCAGCGCACAGCAAACAACAGCACACAGCAGCACTCCCGAAAAAAGCAGCGCGGCAAGGCTCTTTTTGTGTTTGCGCCAGTATTTGAACGTAAAGCGTGTAAGCTCCTTTGCAGTCCCGCCGCTTAGCTTGCTCAGTGCCACGGGAACACCGACCGCAGCTGCGCCGACTGCCGCTGCCGCTGTGCCTGCTCGTTGACAGCGTAGTCATCGGGAAGGAAAAGAGGCTCTCCAAGCGCAGCAAATTCAGCTGCATCGTCAAGGCATTTTCGGTCAAGTGCGGTTTTCTTATTGTAGTCCATACACTTGTGATAGGCAATGCAGTAAAGCCAGCCAACGAAGGATTCGCTTGAATGCAGTTCATTTATATGCTCCATTGCCGAGCAAAAGGTCTCGGCGGTGATATCCTCGGCTGCATCGGGTGCGCTGACATTTTGCTTTACAAAGTAATAGAGCTTTGGGTAAAACTCCTTATACAGCTTTTCAAACGCCGTTTTATTACCCTGTCTCGCTTTTTCTGCAAGCTTGGTAATCTCATTTTTGTTCATCATTTTGTGTCTCCTCGTTTTTTTGAAAATACCCGTTCGTAAATGCGCGCCTCACGTTCAGCGTCGCCCGAATCGGTGTCAAGCTGTGTCAGAAGCCAGACTATGAAGCTGTCCAGATCTATTTGCATAGCATACCCCTTTCATCAGAACTATCTGAATACATAGACTGAAAACGGGCGCTATGAT
>JAILFE010000188.1 GCA_024697725.1 Oscillospiraceae bacterium | reverse complement strand
TATCCTTGTGAGCAAGACGATATCGGCTGCGCGGGAATACGGGTACAAAAAAATAGCCGTTGCAGGCGGCGTATCGGCAAATTCGGCGGTGCGCGGACTTATGGAAAAGCGCTGCCGCGACAACGGGTTCAAGCTGTATCTGCCGCCGCTGATGTACTGCGGAGACAACGGCGCGATGATCGCGGCACAGGGTTATTATGACTTTCTTGCGGGGAAAAGAGCGGACGAAACGCTCAACGCCGTCGCTACGATGCCTATAGACGGGGAGCCCCCGCTGGTCGGGGAGCCCCCGCTGGCACCTCGCGTTGTTAGTGAATAATAGCTGTTCTGTAATATCCGCGCTTGTTACGTGTATGATTTTGTATTTTCATAAAGATATGCAAAAGGAGCTGTTGCTTTCGGGCAGCAGCTCCTTTTGCATTAAGGATTAGGAGGATAAAACACAAATGTGATCAATGCATAAGACTTTGATCGTTATTTATTCCAGATCAGGTCGCCGAGCATGAGCTCCTTTTCGAGCTGATCGGGGGTTGTATTCTCATCAAGGCGGACAAGCTCGATGCCGAGTATCCTTGCAAGATCGCGGATATCGCTTTCCGATGCTCCGAAGGTAAGCGCAGTGTGATGTGCACCGCCTGCGATGAGCCAGTTGGTCGCACCCGTTTCGAGATCGGGAGCGGGCTTCCACATTGCTCTTGCAACAGGGAGATTCGGGAGAGTCTTTGTGGGCTTCACGCATTCGACAGCCTGTGCGATAAGGCGCATCCTGCCGCCGACGTCTACGAGCGAAACAGCGTTCGCACTGCCTGCTCTGCCCTCGAATACAAGTCTTGCGGGAGGCTCCTTGCCGCCGATGCCGAGATGATGAACTTCTATCCTCGGCTTTGTCGCTGCGATAGTCGGGCATACCTCGAGCATATGAGCGCCGAGGATGAGTCCCTGCTCAAAATCGTAGCAGTAGTCCTCCATGAACGCTGTGGGGCATTCGGGATACATAGCCTTGAATATCGCCACAAGACCTGCTGTCTTCCAGTCGCCCTCTGCTCCGTAGCCGTAGCCCTTTGAGAGAAGATGCTGTGTTGCAAGTCCGGGGAGCTGCTTCATGCCGTGGAGATCCTCGAAGGTATTTGTGAACGCCTTTGCGCCCTCACGGACAAGTATCTTTTCGATAGCGATCTCCTCGCGTGCCTGATAGCGTATAGTGTCTATATCCTTGTCGTCCATATCGTACTGTGAACGGTATTCCGCAACAAGAGTGTCTATCTCGGCATCGGTTACCTTATCCATTTCCTCTGCAAGATCGCCGACAGCTATGGTATTTACCTGCCAGCCGAGCTTTATCTGTGCCTCCACCTTGTCGCCTTCGGTAACTGCGACCTGACGCATATTGTCGCCGAAGCGCACGATAACGAGATTCTTGCTGAATGCCGCTGCCACTGCCGCGTGCTGCCAGCCTGCTATCTGTGAAAGGACCTTTTCATCCTTCCAGTAGCCGGTGATGATCCTGCGGGTGGTCCTCAGCCTTGCGCCGATAAATCCGTGCTCGCGGTCTCCGTGTGCGGACTGGTGGAGATTCATATAGTCCATATCCAGCTCTTCGTTGGGTATGCTCTTGTTGAACTGCGTGTGCAGGTGGAGCCACGGCTTCTGCAGGCGTGCAAGGCCGTTTATCCACATCTTTGAAGGGGAGAAGGTATGGCAGAATGTGATTATTCCTGCGCAGTCGTCATCGAAATTCGCTTTCTTGACGATATCTTCTATCTCCTTGGGGGTCTTTGCCGTGAGCTTGTACTCAACGGGGAAGGGGAGCCCCGAAAGCCCCTCGGCTATCTTCTTTCCGTCCTCTGCGACCTTGGCAAGTGCCTCCTCGCCGTAGAGGAACTGTGAACCTACAATAAACCAGAAAGTCATTATATACCATATCCTTTCTATCATCAGTATCGGACATCAGCCCGCGCTTTTCTTTGCGGTCTTTTCATCGGTGCTGTCCGCGGAGGGTTTGTTTGAATGTTTGTTTACCATGATAACGCTCTGGATAACGAGGAATATGCAGAGCATGAGAGCTATCGTTATACCTGTCCACCATGCGTCGTCAAGACCTATCGAGGAAACGATATCCTTGATAGTGCAGAGCGAGAGCACGCCGAACAGTGTGCCTATGATATTTCCGACACCGCCCGACAGCATCGTTCCGCCGATAATTGATGAAGCTATCGCGTTCATCTCGGCGCCGCTCGCGTGTGACGGTGAGCCGGAGCCTACGTGCATGAAGTATACATATCCGCCGATGCCTGCAAGAAGTCCGCAGATAACATAGGAGATGAATCTTGTGCGCTTTACATTGATGCCTAGCATAAGTGCGCTCTGGGGATTTCCGCCGACAGCGTAGAAATTTCTGCCGGTCTTTGTCCATCTGAGCACTGCAAAGAGTATGATAACTACCGCAACAGCAACGAGAACGCCTATCTCTATGTAAGCGGGGATGTATTTACCGTGCTTGTTGACCGTTCCGAGACCGGGGACGGTTATCCTTGTCTCCCTGAGGTGAACGAACTGCTCATTCTCGACATTGAAGGGATTGGTGTGTACTATCGTCGTAAGTCCGCGTGCGAGGAACATGCCCGCAAGAGTGACTATGAACGGCTGTATATCGAGATATGCGATGAGCAGTCCCTGACCGATGCCGAAGGCGAGACCGATGCAGAGCGCTATAAGAAGGCTCGTGAATACATTTCCGCCGTTAAGGTCGAGATTGACGGCACAGCTCATGCATACCAGCGCCATTACGCCGCCGACCGAGATATCTATACCGCCGGTTATCATGACGAGGCTCAGTCCGCAGGAGATGATTATGAGAGATGCATTGTTGTTGAACAGATTGAGGAACGTCTGCGGCTTTAAAAAGCCTTCTCCGAGAAATATGACAGCACAAAGATACATTATAACGAATACGAACAGAGTGATAGTAAGGAGCAGGTTCGTATCGCTCATATCCCTGAGTTTGTCAGTCAGCTTTTTGTTCATGCCTTGACGCCTCCTTTGCCCGCGCCGGGAGCCGAAGCGTTCCCGGAGGAAAGCTCTTTGAAGAATCTTCCGACTTTTTCTCTTACCGTAGCAGAGCTTGCCACAACAAGGATGATTATGACCACAGCCTTGTATGCGGGCAGAGCATCCGAGCTTACGTTGAGCTTATAGAGAGTTGTTGTCAGGAACTGGATGACATATGCGCCGAGGATCGAGCCCCATGTGCTGAACTTGCCTCCGGAGAGAGCATTTCCGCCGAGTGCGACCGCGAGTATCGCATCCATTTCGATATCCTTGGCGATGACCGAATAGTTTATCGTGGAAAGTCTGCTGACCTTGATAAGTCCAGAGATAGCGACGCATACGCCGAGTATCGCAAATGCGGTTATCTTGATGAGCTCGGGATTGAGACCGTTGAGCCTTGAAGATTTGGGATTTATGCCGACCGACTGGGTATAGAGCTTGAGTGTAGTGAATTTGAGGAGGAGCATTATTATCACTATCGTAATGGCGACTATGAACACCGGTGTCGGTATCGGTATGCCCGGGATGAAGTTGCCGAAGTAGCTGAAGCTGCGGCTGCATTCCGAGCTGATTATCGGCAGTTCGTTGTTATTGATCCATGCGGCGATAGAACGTCCCGCAGTGAAGAGTATCAGCGTGGCGACCATCGGCTGGATATTGAAATATGCGACCAGCACGCCGTTGAAACAGCTGAACGCTATCGAAACGAGCACTGCGATGAAGAATGCGAGCATTATAGGCATCTGGAGCTCTGTGGGACGGGTGTTTGAGCCGCAGAGCATTTTGAGTATGACGCTTCCCGCGATAGCGATACCGGCGCCGACGGAGATATCCTGTCCTCCGGTCGCGGCAGTCACGAGCGTCATACCGATAGCAAGTATCGCAAGCTCGGAGCCGTAATCGAGTATCGTAATGAGATAGCCTGACAATACTGGGTCTCCGTTGCTGTTCTGACCGAGCGTGATCCTGAAGAACGACGGGTCGGCGATAAGATTGAAAAGCGCGAGCAGCAGCAGTGCGGCTATCGGGATGAAGAACTGCATACCGACGAGCTTTTTCAGAAAGTTTTTCATGTTATTTGTCGCCCCCTGCGATCGTATTCATTATCATATTCTGATTGAGATCGTCGCCGGAAAGCTCTCCGACGACCTTTCTGTCGCGCATTACCACCAGACGCGAGCAGGTCCTTAGCATTTCGTCCGTTTCGGAAGATATGAATGTGATGCTCGTGCCTTCCGAAGCGAGTTTGAGAACGAGCTTCTGTATATCTATCTTCGTGCCGACGTCGATACCTCTTGTCGGTTCATCGAGGATGAGATACTGCGGATGCGTAAGAAGCCAGCGGGCAAGTATGCACTTCTGCTGGTTTCCGCCCGAAAGTGCCTTTATCGGGGTATTTGCCGAGGCGGTCTTTATATCGAGCAGTTTTATGTACTGTTCGGTAAATTCGTTTGCCTGTGCGGTGGTCAGCGGCTTGAAGAAGCCCTTCATGACCTGAAGCGCAAGGAGGATGTTCTCCTTTACCGAAAGATCGGCGACTATGCCGTCGTTCTTTCTGTCCTCGGGGAGGTATGCGATACCGCAGTTCATGGCCTGGATGGGCTTGGTTATCTTTACTTCCTTCCCGTTCATCATGACCTTTCCGCCGATGACCTTGTCTGCGCCGAATATAGCGCGGACACATTCGCTTCTGCCCGAGCCGAGAAGTCCTGTGAATCCGTTGACCTCGCCCTTGTTGATATGGAAATCGAAAGGCTTTATCCCGGCATTGCTGCAAAGACCGCGGCATTCGAGGACTGTCTCGTCCTTGTTGCCGTCGTAGGGCTTGCTTTCGGATTTGATATCGGACATATCGTCAAGATCCTTGCCGAGCATCTTTGATACGAGCTGTACCCTCGGCAGATCCTCGATGACATATTCTCCGACGAGCTTTCCGTCGCGTAATACGGTGATCTTGTCGCAGACCTCGTATACCTGATCGAGGAAATGCGTAACGAAGATTATACCGACGCCCTTCTTCTTGAGATCGCGCATAAGTCCGAACAGCTTTGCGACCTCCTGTTCATCCAGTGAGGATGTGGGCTCGTCGAGTATCAGCACCTTGCAGTCCATATCCACCGCGCGGGCGATAGCTACCATCTGCTGTACCGCTATGGAACAGCTTCCGAGCTGACGGCTGCCCTTTGCGGGGATATCGAGGCTCTGAAGTATCTTATCGGCGTCCTCGTTCATTTTCTTCCAGTTGACGCCCTTGACGCTGTCTCTGCCGATATACATATTTTCGGCGACCGAAAGATTCGGGCAGAGCGTGATCTCCTGATATACCGTGCTTATGCCGACCTTCTGTGCGTCCTGCGGCGATCTTATGACAGCCGCCCTGGTATCGCCTTCAAGGAATATCTCGCCTCCGTCCATAGGGTATACACCCGTGAGGACCTTTATCAGCGTAGATTTTCCGGCGCCGTTTTCACCCATAAGTGCGTGTATTTCGCCCTTGCAGAGTGTGAAATCCACATTTTCAAGAGCGCGGACGCCCGGGAAAAATTTGCATATCCCGCGCATCTCCAGAACAGCACCTTCACGCATCTTTGAATCCACCTCCAAAAATGATGACATACATAAATGATGACATAAATGAAACGCGGCGCCGCGCATACGGACATGATTCCATATACGCCGCACCGCGCTTTGTTCATACTATACCGTCCTTTAAAGATCAGATACCGTACTTATCAACGTCTTCCTGTGTGATAGTCGATGCATCGAAGCCCTTTTCTTCCATGATGATCGTCTTTTCGGAGATCGTTTCACCGTTCTGGAGCTTCTTTATAACATCATCGAGATACTGAGCCTGGAAAGGATTGCACTGACCGTCATAGTTCCAGTTCTTGTTGAGCAGTTCCTCGAGAGCCCACTTGTTGCAGTCGAAGCCCATAACTATAACGTCCTTGCCTACACCGTGGGAGATATTAGCCTTGTCGAGAGCGGCAACGGCACCCTTAGCCATATCGTCGTTCTCTGCATATATTACGTTGAACTTTGCGCCGGAGTCGATCTGCGACTTGACGATCTGTTCAGCTTTTTCTGCGTTCCACTCGGCTGTCTGGGATGTGAGGATGTTCCATCCGGAAGCGGCTGCTTCATCGATGAGAGCGCCCGAACGTCCCTTCTGGGCTGCGGAGCCCATAACGCCCTGGATGTGGATTATATTATACTCGGAAAGGTTCTGACCCTTGAGCCATTCAACGGCGGTCTTGCCTTCCTTGTCCATGTCGGAAACGATGGAAGCCTCATAAAGGCTCGGATCAGCGTCGATCGTGCGGTCGAAAAGGATGACCTTTACGCCTGCGTTCTTGGCATCCTGGAGCACGGAATCCCAGCCGGCTGTATCAGCAGCAGAGAGGAGAAGGTAATCGACCTCATCCTGAATGAACTTTGTTGCCGCTGTGATCTGTTCGTCGTTCTTGAGGCTGTATGCGAACTGAGCGTCATAACCGTTCTCG
The DNA here is from genome assembly GCA_024697725.1 of Oscillospiraceae bacterium. Lineage (GTDB taxonomy): Bacteria > Bacillota > Clostridia > Oscillospirales > Ruminococcaceae > RGIG4694. The sequence continues at coordinate 6,101 of JAILFE010000188.1, read as the reverse complement.
GCTGTGAACTTAGCCTTGAGGTCCTTGTCGTTCGCTGTACGGTAGCCGGACTCGTTGGGGTCGTTGTTGATGATGCCGACCTTGATATTGCCGCCGGATGCTGCCTTTGTCTCTGCGGGTGCTGCTGTCGTATCAGCTGCGGGTGCTTCTGTAGCTGCAGGAGCGGGTGCTGATGAACCGCAGGCTGCCAGTGACATACACATAAATGCAGCAGCTGCTACCGAGATAGTTTTTTTCAGTGATTTAGTCATTTTCAAATCCTCCCATTCGATAATAACTATAGATATACATACAGCTTAAAAAATTCATATACGCTGTACTTTGCAATTAATATTATATACCGCTTGTCTGTACAAGTATACCGAGATTTTTCTTTATATTGTGGATTATTTTATTATTCTGACAAGCTGTATTGTTTTTTGGTAACAAAGTTGTATTTTTATAGGGAATATGTATCATTTATCATTTATCATGAATTCTGCTTCTGCTGGAACTCAACGGGGGTCATTCCGGTGGTCTTCTTGAAGATCCTGCCGAAATATCTGTAGTCGCTGAAGCCGACCCGCGCGGCAATCTGTGATACCTGCATGGATGTACAGCATAACAGCTCCTTTGCCTTGTCCATACGTACATCTGTGAGATAATCTATGAAATTCACTCCCGACTCGCGCTTGAACAGTGCGCTGAAATATGCGGGGGAAAGCCCCACCTCGGAGGCGACGCTCCGCAGGCATATGCCGTCCTTGTCGTAGTTGCTCTGTATGTAGTTCTGTGCCTTGCATATCACGGCGACGCTCTCGCTTTTGCAGCGTTCCATGCGCCAGCATATGCATTTGTAGAACATCCTCGTGAAATATTCTTTCGTGTCCTCGGCGGTCGCAAGGTTTTTCGGGAGATTATCCACGATATCGAATTCCTTTGTGAATTCGTCGGTCGATATCCCGAGCCGCCTGGTGAACGCCCGTGCGCAGACATATATATCTATCGTTATGTACAGGCGCATTATCAGCGAATCCATTGCCGAGGAGCCTTCGCCCGCGAAGAATTCCTCGACGGTGCTGCGGCAGTCCTCGCGTCTGCCGCTTTCGAGAAAGCGTTCGATAGAGGATGTATCCACTCGGGAAACATCGCGTTCTGCCTGTATCGTATCAAAGCCTGTGAGTGTTCTGGTCATACCTGTACCTCCCGTTCCGGTCATTGTTATCGTGTGAGCGGTCTGGTGGAGCTCCTTATCATGAGCTCGGGGGCGAAGAGAGTATCATTTCCCTTCAGCGGAGCGCCGTTCATAGCGTCGATGAGCTTTTTCGCGGCAGCCTCCCCGAGGAGCTGGTGCGGGTGTGTGACCGTGGTCAGCGGCACCTCGCATATGCGGGAGAGCTTGGAGTTGTCTATACCGACTATTGAAAGATCGTCCGGCACCCTTATGCCGTGCTTGCGGCAGAAATTGAGAAGCGATACTGCGATGTTGTCATTGTAGCATACAATTGCGGTGGAATCGTATATCAGCTTCAGGATGCGCTTTTCCGATGTCTCGAAGAGTGTTTTTCTTTCGTTCGTTGCGAACCAGAGCACGTCATGCTCTGCATCGGAGGAATTGTGCGATATCAGCGTCTGCATATAGCCGCTGTAGCGCTTGTGTCCCTGTATATCATCGAGTGTGAATATGCCGGATATCTTCCTGTGGCCTGTTTTCCAGAGATATTCGGTGGCGACCCTTCCCGCCGCTTCATCGTCTATCGCAACGCAGGGGAAATCCGACCAGGGGTATTTCGCATTGAAGAACACCACAGGGATGTTCATTTCACCTATCTTTTCGTAGAGCTTCATGTTCGGGTTCGGCAGAGCGCTCTTTGACGGCTCGATGATAAGTCCCTTCACGTCCTGTGAGAGCATTGTTTTCAGAGCCCTTGTCTCGTCGGAAACGCGGTTGTGGGTTATTGCCATCTGCATGGCTATGTCGTTTTCACGCAGCACCTTTTCTATCCCGGTCACGATGCCCGGGAAGATGTAGTCGCTGAAATATGTCGATATCACACCGACCATGCATCCCTGCGAAACGGCGGGTGCGGGTGCGGATGCCGAGCCGACAAAAGTCCCGCTGCCGCGGCGCTTGGTCAGTATATTATCGTTTTCGAGCGTCATGAGAGCCTGACGGACGGTCTGGCGGCTTACTCCGTGTATGTCGCACAGCTCCTTTTCGGAAAGAAATCTGTCGCCTTCGCGCATATGATTCTCGTTTATGTAGTTCTTTGCCCATTCAACGATGGAAAGATATTTGAAATCGCCCATTTTTTCACCCCGCAGCATTATGTCATAAATATTGTACACCCTTTTTTTGGATTTGTCAATACAATTTTGTATGGTTTTCGGAAAGTTGTAATGTCAACTTGTTAAATTCCTGACAAAGCAGTCATATCAACTGTGCAAAATATTACTGTCACGCAGTATGCGCCCGGAAATGCCCGGAAAATCGTTTTGACAATTTTGATAATTATATCCGGGAATTTCAAACGTTTTTTGTAAAAAATATTTTGCTGTTTTTTTGAGTTAAGTGTAGACAAACAGGAATAAATCGGTTATAATTATATGTGTGTAATCATTTTGTAAATTTTGAGAGGATAATATATGCGAGTGATAACAGGCACAGCACGCGGAAGAAAGCTCCGCGCTCCCGAGGGCAGAGATGTCCGGCCGACCAGCGATATGGTCAAGGAGGCTGTTTTTTCGATAATCCAGTTCGATATAGAAGGCTCCGAGGTGCTCGACCTCTTTTCCGGTTCGGGTCAGCTCGGTATCGAGGCTCTTTCGCGCGGCGCGAACTACTGCCGCTTTATCGACAAGAGCCGCGAATCCATAGAGATCACCCGTGAGAATATAGAAACTGCGGGCTTCAAGAAAAGATCGGGACTTGCTCATATGGACAGTCTCGATTATCTGAAGACGACACAGAACAAATTTGATATCGCACTGCTCGATCCGCCCTATGAGAAGGGACTTATCCTTCAGGCTCTTCCGCTGCTCGAAAGGAATATGACCGAGCGCGGGATAGTGGTCTGCGAGCACGAAAAAGGGCTCGAGCTCCCCGAAACTGTCGGCAGGCTCGTGAGATCGAAGGACTACCGCTACGGCAAGATATGTGTGACGGTATACCGCGTTCCCCGTGAGGAATGAGCAGCAGGCATTGGAGGGATTCTTTGGTATATGAGACTTGCAGTGTGTCCCGGCAGCTTTGATCCGATAACTTTGGGTCATATAGATATAATCAGCCGTGCGTCAAAGCTCTTTGACAAGGTGATAGTCCTTGTGGCTGTAAATGCCGCAAAAAAGCCGAGCTTTTCTCCCGAGGAGCGCATATCCATGATAAACAAGGCGCTTTCCGAGATCGGGGCAGACAACGTAGTGGTAGACGTGAGCGACGGACTTATCGCGGATTATGTCAAAAATGTCGGAGCGGTCGCTATAGTGAAGGGACTTCGCGCCGTTACCGATTTTGAATACGAATTTCAGATGGCACTTATCAACCGCAGTCTTTATCATGACGCGGAAACACTTTTTCTCACCACCTCGACAGAGCATATGTTCCTCAGTTCGAGCGCGGTGAAGCAGGTCGCATCGTTCGGAGGGGATATAAGCGGATTCGTTCCGCCGTGTATCCTTGAGGATATCGAAAAGCGTCTGAATGCTACCGCAGAATGATCTGCGGGGAAAAGAAAGGAAACATACAGCATGGATATGGATAACAGACTCAATCTTGAACAGATACTCGGATATATGGAGGACGTGCTCGACAGCGCGAAGCAGATGCCGTTTTCGGCGGGCAGGATATCTCTCGACGGGGATCATATGAGGGAGCTTATCACAGCGGCGCGCGCGGCTATACCCGATGAGATAAAGAAGGCAAACAGCATCCTTGACGACAGGGCGGCGATAATCGCCGGAGCCAAGAAGGAGGCGGAGAGCCTTGTCCGCAGAGCCGAGGAACGCGCAAAGGTGCTCGTTTCAAATGATGAGATAACCAAGCAGGCGCGTCAGCAGGGGATAGATATAATCAATCAGGCGCAGACTACCTCCAAGATGCTGAAAAATTCCGCGTATGAGTACATAGAGGAGATACTTTCCGAATCGGAAAAGGGTCTTTCCGACGCGCTCAACGATGTGCGCCGCACACGCACGGCTCTCAAGAGCAAGGGACCCGGATCAAGGAAATAACAGCTCTGCACAGCTTGAAATATAATATATCCCGCCGGCGGTTTTTTACGGGATATTGCCGGCGGGAATTTTGAAAAGGAAAAATGAAAACCTTTTCATTGGCGATTTTGCGTGATATAACGCTTGCAAAGTGAAAGTTTGATATGATGAAAGGCGGATAAATTATGGAAGAATACAAGCTTTTGGCAGTACATATGGGAAAGGCGGGCTGCGCTGTTGATATCGGCGACGGCTCGGAAAGAGGAGAATACGTTTGTCAGGACTATATCATAAACAGGCTCGGAAGGCCGCACAGAGCGGTGAGCCTGATGTACTGCTATTATCCGTTCGACAAGGAATGGCCGGCGAGGATATCCGAAGCCATGAAGGACAAGAATGTGTCCTTCCAGTGGGATTATCCGTATGATGATTATTTCCCCTACCGCGGCGGTATCGGCGGCGACAGGAACGCCGAGCCTTTTTCTCAGATGAGAGATGTCCGCCGCCACGGGCAGGACGTTAATCTTACCCTTACCATAGACCCCGCCTGCACCGATGAACAGCTCATCGCGATAGCAAAGGATCTCACTGCATTCGGCAGGGTGATGCTCAGGATAAACCACGAGGCTACGGGTAACTGGTTCTCGTTCAACAAACGCGCATCCTACCGCGAGGTCGCTGATTTCTTCGTGCATTTCAGCGGTATAATACATGAATATGCGCCGAATGTCAAGACCGTCATCTGCATCGGCGGCATCGAAGACCTTGATTCTCAGGAAATGATAATGGAAGACGAATTCAAAGAAACGATAAAGGCGGCGGACATCTGGAGCGTTGACAAATATATGGCGCTTCACTGGGGGTGGCCGTTCGATGTTGCGGAAAGGGGAGGAAAGTCCCATTCCCGCTCGGACGTTGCGGAGACATACGAAAAGACCAAGCGCAGCTTCGAGCGTTTCAGATACCTCAACGGTGGCACCGCAAAGCCCATGACAATGGCTGAATTCAACGCGGACGGCGATGTGACGGGTCCTTACGATCAGGCGGATATGGTGAAGGAATTCTGTGATATGATAGCTGCCGACAAGGACGACTGGTTCACGGGCTTCACATTCTATCAGTTCCGCGACAGAGGCAGGCTCGGACTGGAGATCGAAGACCCGAACAACCCCGGTATCGGCATAGAACAGCCTGTCATGAAGACATACAAGGAGATCATAAATTCCGAACTTTTCACCCCGCGTATGGACGAGGGAGATGAGCTTTCGCTTCCCGTAAGATTGCGCTGGGGCGGCTCGGAGGATGCCGACGGCATCGCGATACCGCTCCATTTTGAAAAAAATCCCCATTTCTGCGAGATAATATTCGAGGACGGCGGGAATTATATGATAGAGCTCAACGGCAGGTGGTTCTACAAGTCCCCCCAAGCGAAGACTATCGACCTTATGAGCGCGTTCTTTGAAAAGCCGCTCACAGAGCCTTGTGATCTTACTCTTAAAATATTCGCACCGCCCGCGAGCGGCGAGAACGACCCCTCACAGGGCGATGACTGGCAGGAAAACTATTATACCGTCATGGAAAAGCTGCCCCGTCTGAGGATACGTTTTGAGCCTGTCGAGGTCGCTCGACCTGTCGAGACCGCTCGACCGGTCGAAAAGGCACGCTGACAGAGTTTTTTGAAAAAAATCTTGACAACCCCTGCAAAATGTGATATAATATGACAGGAAATATTTTACAATGTATTTACATATCATAACAGCAAAGGGGTTGACAGCCATGCCTATCTGTGCTACACTGGAACAGAACAGAACAGAACAGAACAGAACAGAACAGAACAGAACAGAACAGAACAGAACAGAACAGAACAGAACAGAACAGGCATAACTATACCCATTTTCCGGAAAAAACCAATA
>JAILFE010000173.1 GCA_024697725.1 Oscillospiraceae bacterium | reverse complement strand
AGGACGATGCTCGCCGACCCGAGGATACTCATACTCGATGAAGCTACCTCTTCGATAGATACCCGCACCGAGCTGAAGGTGCAGGCAGGTATAGAAAGACTGCTCTCGGGAAGGACATCCTTCGTGATAGCGCACAGGCTTTCCACGATACGAAACGCCGACCGAATATTTGTAGTGGACGGCGGCATCATCGCCGAGCAGGGCAGCCATTCGCAGCTCATGGAGAAAAAGGGTCTTTACTACAGGATGAACGTTGCACAGGATGTATAGAAGCATTGGCGAATTGACGAAAGGAGCACCCGTTATGAAGATATCCACAAAAGGACGCTACGCGCTGAGGATGCTGGTATATATCGCAGCATACAGCAGGGAAGGCGCTGTATCGCTTACCGAAATATCGGAAAAACAGCAGATCTCAAAGAAATATCTCGAACAGATAGTCCCCATGCTGACAAGAGCGGGGCTGCTACATGCCGTAAGAGGGAACAGGGGCGGATATACACTGACAAAGGCTCCGCAGGAGGTCACTGTCGGTGATGTGCTGCGTGCGACCGAGGGAAGCCTTGCGCCCGTTTCCTGCCTTGAAACAGAGCCGAATACCTGTCCGCGCAGAACGCAGTGTCCCACGCTTTTTGTGTGGGAGGGGCTGTATGACGCTGTGAACAGATATCTTGACGGTATCACTCTTAAGGACATCGCGGAAAGGGGAGTTCCCGACGGCTTTGACGGCCCGGAACACTGTATCTGAATGAATAGCTCATATAAATATACCGCCGCTGTATCGTGTTTCCGATACAGCGGCGGTCTTTATTCCGACAAATTGTCAAGCAGCGCTCTGATCTGTTCGTCTGCGAGTTTCGCATCCGCGAAAAATTCGGCGGCGGATACGCGCAGAGCGCCGTTGCCAAGGATTATGAGCTGCTCGGCATAGTCCGAGGTCACCACTCTTACGCGGCTGTTCGGAGCAAGCTCGTGCGATACGCGCTCGATGTACATATCAGCCGTTTCAGCCTTTTTCGTATATACGACCGTTATGCCGCCGATCTGTGTGATCTCGCGGCTTTCGTTCTTCATGCGGTAGGCATCGAATACGAGTATCGTTTTAAGCCTTCTGAAGCCCGAATAGTTTATCAGTATATCGGTCAGGCGGTGCCTTGCATGGTCGAGGCTTGACCGCGCAAGCTCCGTAAGGGTTTCGTCCGCGAATATCACGTTATATCCGTCAACAAGAAGATAGCTGTCACCGGTGACGGGCTGCGGCTTTTTCCTTTTGTAATTTTCGCCGGAGACTTCCCTTCGCATCGCATAGCGCTTCGGGCGGTCGATCTTTCCGTAGGTGCGCTCGAATACCGCCATAAGCTCCTCATCGCTGTAGAGCCGTTCGCGGAAGTCTCTCACCTCATAGCCGGAATCGTCCTCTGCGGGAGCGGTATTGCCGGAAAGCGAGGTGTGCATACGCTCCTTTACCTCGTCCCATTTCACGATAACGCCTGCGCCGTGGCTGCAGAACACGCTGTCGGGCGAATTTTCGAGATCGGCTTCGGGGTCATAGCCGAATGAGCGGACTATATCATCCTGCGCATCCGCCTTGAAATATCCCTTGTACGATGTCGAGAGCCGTCCCTTGCCCGATGTGAGCGATGACAGCGACGAATGCAGACGGGCTATCCTCTGAGCCGGGGCAGAGCCTTTTATCACCGCTTCGCCGTCCGAGATATCGGGTGTGGAGAATTCTATCCCTTCGCCCGAGAGCGCCGACATCACACGTCCGAGAAATTCCTCGGGCACAGAGAGCGTCATATCCATATACGGCTCCAGGAGAACGCTTTTTGCGTACATGAGAGCGTTCCTCACTGCGCGGACAGCCGCCTCGCGGAAATCTCCGCCCTCGGTATGCTTGATATGCGCCCTGCCGTTGATGAGTATTATCTTCACATCGGTTAGCACCGAGCCCGTGAGCACACCGAGATGCTCCTTTTCTCTGAGCACCGAGAGTATCTGGTGCTGATACCTCGCGGGGAGGATATCCTCCGCAAGCTCGCTCGTCACAATGATACCGCTGCCTCTTTCCGCCTGCTCGATGCGCACGGCTGCCTCGGCATAGTGTCTGAGCGGCTCGTAATGCCCCGCTCCTTCGGCGCTGCCCTCTATAGTTTCGCGGTAGGTGACGCTGCCCTCGTCAAAGTTCAGTGCGCTGCCGTATTTTTCCTTCCAGAGAGTGTTCAGTATCTCAAGCTCCATTTCGCCGAGGACGTTCACGAACACTTCGCCGTTTCTTGCACGCACCCGCAGTCCCGGCTCGGAGAGCTCGAAGCCCCTGAGCCTTGAAAGCAGTGTCGCAGTGTCGATATCCTCGCCGGGGATAACTCTCCATGACATTATCCCCGCAAGCTCAAAGCTGCTGTGCTCTTCTGCTCCGAGCCCGTCGCCCGCCGCAAGTCCCGAAAGACCCGTCAGAGCGGCGATGCAGCCTGCCGGTACGCTTTCTGTCTGTGTATACTTCACGCCGGAATATATCCTTATCCCCGTGACCTTGCCCGAGGGGAGCTCGTCTCTTACGGAAAGGCTGCCGCCCGTTATCTTCACATGGGTAAGGAGCGT
>JAILFE010000214.1 GCA_024697725.1 Oscillospiraceae bacterium | reverse complement strand
AATAATTGCGGCTTCGGGTATTACGGCTGCGGCGGCATCAGGAAAGTTAGATTTGTTCCACGATATCCTCACACGGACGGAACTGAGTGAGGGCGGAGACCCGCTCCCGCTTATGAAAGAGAACACCTCTGCCGATGAGCTTTCCGAAATGGAGCCGTTCATCACCGATGATACTGTACAGTTCAGCGGAGATGACACGCTGGATATCTCTACCGTCTGCCTGTATAATGACAGAAACACACTTATGATGACCCTTGCTGTCGAGACACAGGGAAATATTACACTCCCTCTGATGCGCAGTTCATCACCTATTTCAGCATAGACACCGAGAACGGCGAGGAACAGCTTTCTCAGAGCGGATTGAGCGCAGTGGAATCTCTTGTGCCCGGTGAACGTGAAGGGCTGTATTATCTGACCTATTATCTTGTGCAGCCTGAACTTGCGGGTAAGACCATCCACGCACGTATAGAGAATGCCTATACACCAACGCAGACAGAAGCGGTGTTTGAGGCGATTCAATCCGCTCAGACGCAATGGAGAGAGGACTACAGTGCGGACTCCATGACAGCCGACGAATGGAAGGCTATCTGGAAAACAGAAGATCTTGACGGCAGGACGCTTGAACTGACACGCACGCTCCTTGATGAGAGCGACAAGGTGATAACAGGCACATGGACGGCGGACATCTCCCTCACAGATACAAAAGAGCCGCTGCTCTTCATTGACAAAGGCGGCTGTCTTATCACAGCTGACAGCTTATCCGTGCACATAAGCCATGAGGAACAGTACGACAAACAGCCTGTATTTATATTCACGCTGCGTGACTGCATGACGCTTATCACATCCGCAGGGACAGACATGACAGACTGGCTCATCGGACATGGAGCAATTTCTGAGAGTTATCGGGAATTTGCATATATGAGAGGAACTGATAACGGTCGTGTCTACAGCTACGGCTCACTCTGTCCGCCCGATCGTATCGAAAAGATAGAGATGTATCTGTTTGAATACGACACGGATGGCACCACCGCAGACAGCCCGTTTCTGAATGTCACAAACGAAGTGATATATGAAGATCGGGACTGATATTACTACTGTTATAGAATAAGCATAGGCCCGACAAAAACAGAGGCAGTTTTCGCTGCCTCTGTTTTGCCATCATAACTCACACTGCACTGTTAAAGCTATGATATCAAGTGTTAATGCCCTTCGGCAAACTTCATTTCCCTTGACATTTCTGTGCTTATCTGATAATATAAAGTAGGACTTCAGAACAGCCATATTCATTATCATGATCTAATGTCATACAGTATCAGCATAATACAGGGCTGAATAAGGTGGATATATGGAGAAAAAGACACTATTTATAAAAAGATCAGTTTTGCTCATTGTGGTGATCTTATTGCTTTATTGAAGAAAAAGAAAGGCTGATAAACGAATACCAACAGATAGATCTCTACGGCAAAAAGGCATATTTTAAAAAGACAGTTACAGAAAACTCAGTTGGTTTTTTATCGCTTGCCCCGAATCCGATGACTATTTTACTTTCGCTGGAATAAAACCCGAAAACATATCCGCCGACCGATACATCGATGATATAAGGAATATCGTCACGGGGACGGACATATATTTCCATATTTTATTGGCGGGACTGCTGTATTCCTAATATTGCTTGTCGTCTCGATCATTTTGCTGACGAAACAGAGAACAGCTTACAAAACAGAGCACAGTGATGGCTGATGTGTGTGATATCGATACACTGTGAACGAGTTCGTCGGTACAACCGTGTCGGGGAGGAAATTCGCTCGTTCTGGGCGGGGAATATTGTTATATGTAGCAGTTTATTTATAAGTAACCTGTTTTGATTAGTAACTAAATGAGGAGTGGATGACAATGGCTTCTGTAAATATCTATGAGCAGTATTTCAAAGCTGAATGTGAATACAACGGTGTATCACGGCACGCTGCGCTTGTAATGCTCATTTCCGATTCCGAAGGCGGTAATATAACTTATACTGCGGCTGTTACATTCTTTCCTCACAGCAGTGATGATGATTATGCCGTATCGTATGACGCATATTTCAGCACAGTACTTTTTAACGGAAAAGGCCGACGTTCAAAGAAGCGTGAAGAACAGCTGATCGACAAGATAAGAGAAACTATCGACATACTTGCCGAACAGTCCGACGGTAAAGTGTTCTGGGATGAACCGTTGAATGAAGCTAAATACGGATGATGTAATATCAGATATTTAACGGTGTTACTGATTAAAAACGTAAAGAAGCAAAAAAATATCTGAAGTACAAACATCAGAAATAATCACACAAAATGTGATACAGAATGGATCACAGACTGTGGATAAAAACACACAAGAAACAGAGCCATCCTGTCCGAAATGCGGCAAGCCTTTGGTGCTGCGCACAGCGAAAAAAGGAGAAAATGCAGGTAAACAGTTTTACGGCTGTTCCGGTTTCCCAAAATGCAGGTATACATGTGAGGTAGAAGGAGTATGAAATGCCATTAGTAAGAATTGATATGATAAAGGGAAAGTCCCGTAAGTATAAAGCATCGGCCCTTGACTGCATACACGAGGGACTTGAAGAAGCGCTCGGAATAGAGGACTGGGACAGATTTCAGAGGATAGTTGAGATAGAACGGCAGGATTTTGAAGCACAGGGCAAGACCGATGATTTCATGATAATAGAGCTTACACTTTTTCCGGGCAGGAGCAGGAAGCAGAAAGGAAACGCGATCAGGCTGATAACGGAAAAGCTGTGTGATAGGTTATCAATAGCTCCGACCGATATATTCATCGTTATAAATGAGCCGCCCCTTGAAAACTGGGGCTTCGGCGGCGTGCAGAAGGGCTGAGCTATGGAGATCGTAAATACATTATTTGACAAGGCACTTATTCTCAGACAGCGTATCAATAACGATGTGCGGGGAAGCATGAACAGCCTGTACAATGAAAAAGAATTGTCAGAGCTTCTTGACGGTTTTATCATACGGAATCTGCGTTCATATTCCATGCCCAAGGCAGGCACTTTTTTCGGTATACACTATCAGGATGGCAACGCTCCGATGAACAAGCTTATTACCGTTATTTGCGGACAAGGGAAGGACTATATCATTGATCTTCGCCGCAGTTCTCCTACATATCTCGAATGGGAGCAGACCGAGCTTTCAGCCGAAAACGGATATTCGGTCTATGTCCCTCACGGATTCGGACACGCATTTATATCGACGGCAGATGATACGATACAGATTTTTGCTGCGGATGCTTACGGCGGCGCAGGTGTTTCAAAACAGCTCAATTACAGAGAACCTGCAATAGGGCTTGTTCTTCCGATACCGGTCACACATATCTCAGATTAAGATGATAATGCGCCTTATCTGTAATAAACGCCAATAATATCGTAATCCAATAGACAAGAAAGGACTATTATGAAACTTCTTTTGATACGGCACGGAGATCCCGATTATGAAAATGATTCGCTGACCGAAAAGGGCTGCCGTGAGGCGCAGCTGCTCTCCGAAAGGATAGCACCGATGGACATAAAGGCATACTATGTTTCTCCTCTTGGCAGGGCACAGAAAACAGCGTCATACACTCTTGAAAAAGCAGGAAGGACAGCCGAAACACTGCAATGGGCCCGTGAATTCGACACATTTATCCGGGCGGACGGGATAGGTCCCGTGATAAAAGACGGACGCAGGATACCGTGGGATATGCTCCCCGAGTACTGGACAAAAGAACCACTGTATTATGATAAGGATAAATGGTTTGATACTCCGCTCATGAAAGAGGCAGGTATGGAGAATGGAGTTCGGGAGGTGTGGACCGGGCTCGACGCACTGCTCGAACGTCACGGATATAAACGTGAAGACAACTACTATCGTGCCGTATGTCCGAACAATGATACGATAGCTATTTTCTGCCATTACGGTGTAACCTGTGTTATGCTCTCTCATCTTATCGGAGTATCTCCGATGGTGCTGTGGCACGGGTTTGTAACTGCGCCTACTTCCGTTACCACCGTGATGACCGAGGAACGCCGTAAGAGTATCGCATCTTTCAGGATAAATTCGATGGGCGATATCTCACATCTGTATAAGTACGGTGAACAGCCTGCCTTTTCGGGACGGTTCTGTGAAATGTTCGACAACACCGGTGAACGGCATGACTGAGCGAAGAAACGGAACACCGCCGTCCGCATGAAATATACGGACGGCGATGATTTTTTTGTACTTTCTGCAATTGATCGGATCAATCATGATCATTCAGATGTGAAAAATCCCGACACCGATTGTAAACAAACCGGTGTCGGGATATCAGGTTCTCATAGGCTCTTCTCATATTGTTATTGTAACCGAATACTAATTCCGTATCCATGCTCTTATAGCCGCGGTCATCTTTCTGTCGATATCTATCCTTGTCCTGTGGCATTCCTTAGGATGCTCACGCCCTGCTCTGAATGCCGATGTTATAAGGTCAGTGCCGACCGGTAGGATATATCTCACCATACCTTCGGGAAATACAAAATGTGTGCCGTGTTTATAGATACAAGCCTTTACCTTGCAGTCGTGGGGCGTTTTGTCAAGCCTTTCCTTTATCCTGACCGCAGAGCCATTTCAGATATTCTGTGAAGCGCCCCGTTTCATTTCGGGATGAAGTTCATAATATCGCTTTTTATCGGCATACATACGCTCATCGGCGTTATGAAGCGCTGTGCGCACATTGGTTGAATCACTCTCGAATGCTGCACCGATGGCAAAAGAAACACGATCGTATTTTTCGGCAGTCTTGCGAAGCTGCTCAGCTTTCAGATACAGTTCTTCCTCAGACAGCCCCGTCAGAATGACTGTAAATTCATCGCCGCCTGCCCGGAAAATACATTTCCGACGGAATATCTCCTTTAATGCGGAGGCTGCATTTTTCAGAAGTGCATCCCCTGCAACGTGTCCCTC
>JAILFE010000121.1 GCA_024697725.1 Oscillospiraceae bacterium | reverse complement strand
GACGAGCTGACGAGTATCATCTACGGCATTCTGAAAGAACACATCACGGCGGGCACTGCGAGGAAATCGGAAAATATCGTAAAGGCACTGCGTCTGGAATGTTACCGCAAAGAAATAGCGCTGTCGGACAAAGAGATAAACATCCGCAACGGAGTGCTGCGGACAGACGGAATGTTTCACGAGGGAAAACAATTCTGCCGTAACCGTTTGAATGTTGATTATGTTCCCGAAATCGGACCGCCGGAACGGTTCCTGAAATTTCTCTCGGAAATGCTCGAACCGGACGATATTCTAACACTGCAGGAATATCTCGGATACTGCCTGATACCGACAACGATAGGACAGAAAGCGCTTTTCATTATCGGCAGCGGCGGCGAGGGGAAAAGCTGCGTCGGGGCGGTCGTGAAGTCGATATTCGTCGATTCTGCGGTGACGGGCAATTTTCAGGCGATAGAAACGGATAAATTCTCGCGCTATAAGCTGCGGAACAAGCTCGTCATGATCGATGATGATATGCAGATGACCGCGCTGCCGTCCACGGGTATCATCAAGAACCTCATCACTTCAAAAATACCCGTCGAGGTCGAGGCAAAGGGACAGCAGTCCAAACAGGTGAGCCTGTACGCTCGGTTCATCTGTCTCGGAAACGGCTCTCCGAGAGCGCTGTATGACAAATCCGACGGATTTACAAGGCGCATGATAATCCTTACGACAAAGCCTGTATCGCCAGACCGTGTGATAGACCCTGATCTGACCACAAAGCTGATCGCGGAAAAGAACAGCATTTTCATGTGGATTTTCGAGGGACTTCAAAGGCTCATCGCAAACAATTACGAGTTCACGGTATCGGAGACCGCTCGTAAGAACATTAACGAGCTGGCTTCGGAAAACTGCAATATCGCGGAATATCTGTCGGACAGCGGGTATATAACGTTCGATACGGCGTTTGAAGCAACATCGAACGACTTATACGGGGGATATTCGCAGTGGTGCGGGCAGAACGGTCTGACCGCTCTGAAACAGGATACATTTACGAGCTGGCTGAAAAGCAATTCGCAGCGGTACGGAATAAGATACAGCGCGAATGTACTGAACCGCGAGAAAAGGCGTGTTCGCGGCTTTAAGGGGATAAGAGCCGCATTCACGCCGATACTTTTATGAAATTCTTTTCAGAAAATAATACACACCATACGCACCTCATACACACCTCGGCAGACACCAGCAAACCGCGTATCTGCGCTGTTTACACACCTACACACCATTTTTTTCAATTATAAGGAATTATTTACTATATAACAGTTAATGATATATAAAAAGGGGGACTGTTTTATTGGAGATATACAACAAAGAGAATAAGGGCTTCATCGAGGTGTGGCTCACAAACGAAGAACAAAAGATATATGACAGGAATGAACTGACGGAGAGACTTCTGTCAGATGTCAGTAACAAGAAATGCAAGGTGGTGTTTTTTCTCTCGGGAAATGATGATCTGTATAGCTGCACTGAGGGGCTGCTGTTAAGGAATATATCTTGTTCCTGACAAAAATTTCAAAAAGTACTTGACAAATCCTGTCGAACGCGGTACAATGTTGGTAATGCATATCTATTATACGCACAACGTTGTTTACAGAAAGGAGCAGAGTATGGACGAGAAGTTCAGAATAGCAGGATACTGCCGTATTTCCGTCGATGAGGAACTGGACAAGGACAACACCTCCATCGAGAACCAGAAGGCGATCATTTCCGAATATGTGAAGCGGACATTTCCTGATTCCACGCTTGATTTCTATGCCGACCGCGACCGTTCGGGCTACACGTTTGAACAGCGCGAGAATTATCAGGCTCTCCGCAAAAAACTGTTTCACGGGGAGTACGATATCCTCATCATCAAGGATTTTTCCCGTTTCTCTCGCCGCACGAGCCGCGGTCTTGTTGAACTTGAAGATCTGCGCGATGCAGGTATGCGTATTATTTCGATCGGTGACGGTATCGACTTCCCGACATCTGACGAGTGGATGTCGATACAGTTCCGTTTTCTCGTGAATGAGATGCCCGTCACCGATACCTCGAAAAAGGTCAGAGCAGTTATCAAGCATCGGCAGGAGGAGGGCAAGTGGATATGCGCCGTTCCCTACGGCTATGTGATGACGAATACCAAGAACATGAAATTCAAGGTCGATGAGCCTTCGGCTGCCGTTGTCAGGAAGATATATGAGCTCTATACTGATGGCTGGGGATTCAAGAAAATCGCCGATTATCTGACAGAACAGCATATCCCCACTCCGAGAAAGACGGAGGAGATGCGCAAGGAAGCTGAGGGCGAGGAGTACGTTGTCCGCTCCAAGGATTCATGGAGCATCGTCACGATCAGCACTATACTTACCAACGATTTCTATATCGGAACGCTTCGCCAGCGAAAGTACCGCCGTAAAAAGATCAACGGCGGTGACGAGAAACTCCAGGAAACAGAGCATATCGTGATAGAGGGCGATCATGAGCCGATAGTGGATTATCGCCTGTTTGCAGTTGTACAGGATCAGATCAAGGAACGTGCTCACAACGGCTACCATGGCGTTAAGAAGTATGAGAATGTGTACACGGGGCACCTTTTCTGCGGCGACTGCGGCAGTCCAATGTTTGCTATGAGCAGACCCGACTTAGCACCTGCCTATCGCTGCGGAACATATCACAGGCACGGGGTCAAGTCTTGTTCGTCGCACCATACCAGAGTTGATATGCTGGACGAGCTGCTGAAAGCATTCGTTCAGAAGGTCAGGGAAAACTCCGTAGCTATGCTTGACCGCTTGCAGGTATCCATAGACAATGAACGGCAGACTACTTCCTCCAGCAAGAGCGTAGTGGATATGCTGACGAAGAGGATGGATGACCTCAAAGAGGAGATAAAGCTGCTGAACCGCCAGCATATCAAGGATATCGCCAGACACCCCGAACAGGAAGATATGCTGGAAGAAGTACATCAGGAGCAGGTCGATGACCTTATGATACAGATAGAAGGTCTGCGCAGCCAGATAAAGCTGGAAATGGACAGGCATAATTCTATCGTGCAGCTGAACCGCACCGCCAGAACGGTCATGGAAGTCTTTGATAATATACTTAACAAAAAATCCCTCAGCAAAGTCGATGTGGACTTCCTCGTTGACCGTATCGACATATTCACTGACCACATTGACATAAAGCTGCGTTCCGACATTGACACTCTCCTGCGGACAGGCATTCCGGAAGAACTGTCGGAGAAAACCGCGGAGGTATGCGAAAATTTTGAGTCCGGCACTAAGAAAACCGATGTATCGTCACTCATCGCCTATGTCCCTCACAGCAAAGGCGGTGCTCTTAGTGTCAACATTATCTGTGACGGTGACCCTCTTGAAATATATACCAACACAGACGGAGAAGTCATATTCAAGAAGTATTCAGCGATAAATGAGATGTCGCGTTCTGCTTCGCAGGTAGCAGAGGTTATGTCCAAGCTTGCAAACTGTCCGACAGTGGTCTTTGACCGCGATCATGTCGTCGCAGTGGCAGGAGTGCAGAAGAAGGAGTTCAGCGAACGCAGGGTGTCGCAGGGACTTGAAGAGTTTCTTGAACACAGGAAGAACTATATCTATTCCGGGGCGGCGGATACGAAAGTGTTCCCGGTAGAGGGGATAGACCGCCCGGCGATCGCTTGTACGCCGATCGTGTCGTCCGGTGATGTGACCGGAGCAGTCGCATTTCTTGCCCAGAATAATGAATCCGTCGCAAATGAAGTGCAGAAAAACCTCATACAGGCTGCGGCGCAGTTTCTCGGCAGACAGATCGAGGAATGAGATGCGCCTGCTCTCTTATGTCTTTATATAATTATATACTGCGGTCTTTGACTGGGATCGCGCGTAGTATAAACCGGCAGCACTGCGGGAATTTATCCCTGCAGTGCTGCCGGTTTTTGCCTGCTTTTCGGTTGACATATTTTAAGATCTGTGATATAATTCACTGGAAAGATAATAAGTGCGTGCTCAATAACCGCCCGTAGGGCGGTTATTGGCAGAAGCGG
>JAILFE010000089.1 GCA_024697725.1 Oscillospiraceae bacterium | reverse complement strand
AGTTTGTTGTGTATGACTTTCATGTTATTACGCTCCTAAAGCCAAAAGCTATTATATGCGTAAATTATATCATTTTATATACAGTATGTCAATGAATATAAGCCTATAATCTATGTTATTTAGTGCGTGCTCAATAACCGCCCTACGGGCGGTTATTGAGCACGCACTAATTAAAGCTCACCCCGATGATGATCTTCCAAAAGAATTTGATTCATACTTAAACTATCTTGACAGAGTAGCTGATCTGTATTCTTTCTTAAAAAAACCGGCTGCGATCTGAATAGTATTTGATGAGATCATATAAGAACAATATAAGAATTGTAAGCATAAGGAAAAGCACAGTTTGGCACTCATGCGATATAATTGTTTCAAAATATATCGTTCGTGGGAGGGATAAGATGAATACTCTTGAGATAAAGACTATACCTTTATCCGATAATTACGAGAACGAGTGTTTTTTGATCGATGATATTCCATTGCATGAATATCTGATAAAATGGTATCAGGAAAACGGCTGGGGCGAGATACCGCAGCCTATCGCACCGGTAGATGATCTTGCGCTCGCCTGGGATACAGAATACAATTATAAGGGCGACGCAAAGTTTATGGAATTTCTTCTTAAACAGGATAAGGTGAATCTGCCATTACTGATCTGCCCTGATGATTGTGATTTTTCATGTGTTGTTATTATCGCAGAAGTTGAGAAGACTACGGATTTCGTTTATTGGAAAAGAATAGGAAAAG
Organism: Oscillospiraceae bacterium; assembly: GCA_024697725.1. Taxonomy (GTDB): domain Bacteria; phylum Bacillota; class Clostridia; order Oscillospirales; family Ruminococcaceae; genus RGIG4694. The sequence goes on along the minus strand of JAILFE010000089.1, from coordinate 12,495 downwards.
TCAACCATTCAATAGAGCATTTTGAAGAAGAAAAAGCTCATGGTATTGCTTATGTTGAAGCCTATACCGATGAGGACTGGATAAAGTATAATGATCACGACTTGCATGATGTTGATTCTGATAAATGGAACGAATGGACCTCCGCAAACTGGTCAGAGGAATTATACAGGCGAAGAATTAACTATACTTATCCTTGCTATCAGAATGACAGAAATATTGATTGGATATATGAATGTAACTGGTGTTTTGACAGGAAAAAGTATGACGCACTTGTCGCATCGTATCACCCGGATTGGTGGATAGGCGAAAAGTAATATGATGTACGTCTATCATTACAGTTCTCCGCTCGGCAGCATCACCCTCACAAGTGACGGCGAATCACTCACAGGCTTATGGTTCGACGGACAGAAACACTTTCCCCATAACCTCATATCCGAAAGCACCGAAGCGGAGCTGCCGATATTCACCCAGACCTGCAAGTGGCTCGATACTTATTTCACCGGAAAACAACCAGACTTCACTCCTCCTATCAATCTGCAAACAACACCGTTCCGCAAAGCTGTCTATGATATACTTTTCACTATACCTTACGGGCAGACTGTGACATACGGCGAGATAGCCCATATCCTTGCGGAGCGAAAAGGCATCGAGCGTATGTCAGCTCAGGCAGTCGGCGGTGCTGTAGGACATAATCCAATCGGAATTATCATTCCCTGTCACAGAGTGGTCGGCTCGGACGGAAGCCTGACAGGTTATGCGGGCGGGCTTGAACGGAAGAAATGGCTGCTCAGGCACGAGAAGATCGTGATATAACGATCAATTATCATTGTTATCCGTTATGATGAGTTTTGTGCTGTATCACTTGACTTTCAACTCTGTTTACAGTATAATGGAACCATATTATACAAACCTCGGCATACATTCAGGATGCTTATATATACCGAAGGAGGCTTTACTATGGATTTTCAGTCATGGATCAATAATCTTGAGGGTCTGGCTGCTGTATATTCGTTCGACATCATGCCGGACGGCAGCTTCAGCGAGATCAGGCTCATGGGTATGAACAGCCAGAATACCGGTATGCTCCATATGCGGCCGGATGCGCCTGAGTTCTATCCCGGGATCCCGTACCGTGAATACTGGCAGGATATCAATTTTGAAAGCTTTGTCTATAAATGTGCCTCCACAAATCAGCCGCTGTACTCCTATGTAAATGCCCGCGGCTACTGGCTGAAAGGATTCTATCTTCCCATGACTGCTCCCGGGACCGTTTCTGCGCAGATCGCAGCACAGAAGGATGACAGCAATCCGCGCACGATGTATTGCCTTTACATCGTCACATATTCATCCGAGGTCGAGGCGGACTCTATGTCACAGCGTTCCGAGGGCGTGTCCTCTGCTGTCATGGATATCAGCCTGAAGCTTCATGAAAAAAGCGATTATCATCAGGCAATGGCAGCGGCTGTCGGCGAGATACAGAAGGTCTGCGATGCAGAAAAATGCTCATTGTATACAGTAGATCTCAGCAACCAGCATTGCGAACTGATAAATAAAGACGGCGTACAGAATGATTATCTGAACACTTTCACCTGTGAAATGGGACGCTCTCCCTTTGAGGTCGCAATGAAATGGGAAGAGGATCTGGCAAAAAGCGACTGCCTGCTTCTGGAGGATCTCAGCGTTGTGGCTGAACGTGATCCGGTATGGTACAGTTCGCTGCAAAAAAACGATATCCGCAATATCATCCTTTATGCCGTAAAGAACGGTCAGACTCTTGTGGGATTTATCTGGGCTGCGAATTTTGATGTGTCGAAGATGATGCAGATCAAGGAAACGCTTGAACTCACCACATTCCTGATAGCTGCTGTCATTTATAATCACCAGCTCGTTTCCCGTCTGGAATTCAGAAGCACCGTTGACGGACTTACACAGGTGAACAACCGCAACGCAATGAACGACCGCGTGGACAGTATCATATCCGGCAAGGCAGGGCTGCCTGCCGCTATGGGTGTGGCGTTCGCCGATCTGAACGGTCTGAAGACGGTCAACGATAACGAGGGACATGAGGCGGGCGACAAGCTCCTGACGAGAGCCGCCTCGCTTCTGAAGCTTGCCTTCGGCGATTATGAGATCTACCGCGCAGGCGGCGATGAATTTGTTGTATTCTGTCCGGATATCACCGAGGAGGATTTCTTACAGCAGGTAAAGCAGCTGCGTTCTCTCGCGGACAGCACTCCGGATGTGAGCTTTGCCGTCGGCACAGCCTACGTCTCGGGAGAATACAATATCTGCAAGGCAATGCAGCTGGCTGACGAGCGTATGTATAAGGACAAGGAAGAATACTACCGCCTGCATCCGGAAAAGGACAGACGCAGGCGCAGCAGAGAATAAAACAAACAATTACGCGCTGTATCGGAATTATCTTCATTCCGGTACAGCGCGTTTTTTTATCCGAGTCTCTGCACAAATTCGTCCAGCTTCTTGTCGTTTTCACCCGCAAACTTGCTGTTGCGGTCGGCAAGAGCGATATCATATTTCAGATTATCCAGCTTTTTCCGCAGTACCTTTATGCAGCCGCCGTTGTCTCCTCCGCCGCTGAATGTAAATACAGCCGTCACCTTTTCAGCCAGAGCCTTATCGGTCAGCAGAGTATTTATCGGAGAAGCCGGCTTGCCCGCCCATACCGGCATCCCGAGGATTATCTCGTCATAATCCCGGAACCGCTCCGATACTCCCGTGATTGCCGGACACAATTCAAATACAGCCTGTCTGCCGCCCTCAAACATCTGCTTTGCCTTTGAAGAAGGCAGCGGCTTTTCGAGCTCTATCCTGTAGATATCCGCATCCAGCTTTTCACTCAGCTTTTCGGCGGCCGTTTTTGTATTATCCGTAAGAGAATAATATATGATCGCTCTTTTCATAAGTCCCGACTCTCCTTTATTATAAAAACTCAACTCCTACTGAGAGTATCTCTAAAATAATAAAATCCACCTTTTCCGCTTTGTATTTTGCATTCCGGCGGTACGCTTCGCAAACATCTAAGAGCATCAGCGTAATCATTAGCCGGAGAAGCGAGACCTATTGTTCCCGTTGTCCAAAGAAGGGTGTTGATCACCTTATATTCAGAAGGCAGTAACATAAACAGTATCAGCGGTATTATTCCGAGCAAAACAGGCAGAAGGCTTGAAACAATAAACGTGCTTTTGCTGACGGCTGCTGAGCAGAAAGCACTCGGAGTACCGCCTTTTATGGATATAATTTTGGTGCTGTTTTTAGGATACGGTATCAGATGAAGAAACTCATGTAACAGTAACAACAAAGCTCCTAATGCAGAGCCTAATAAAATGAACGGCTTATTTATTACAGTTTCTCCGTTGTTTAGTATATATTGCTTAACAAGGAGCAAAGCGTATCCAAACACGATTCCAAGAAATCCTGTAATTAAGACTATTGCTCTTGTTCTTTCCCCATTCATTAGTCTTGCGTTGTCAGGTAGCGGTTCATACTCGTATCCGTAATCAGCTTTTACCATTCCGATAAACTTATACATTAGCTTCTCCGTTTCATATTTCAAGTTTTTCTATCATATCAGCTATCTTTTTCCAAATACACAAATACTAATTCATCATTAACGGGCTTACGGTCAAAGATTGTATATCCCATTTTTTCATACAAGCGTATATTATCTATGCTTCTGGTGCTTGTAAAAAGCTCATAACGCTTGTCAGGATAACAGTTTTCGATCTCTAAAAGAAGTGTTGAACCGTACCCCTTACATCTATGATCAGGATGAACCATTAGTTTTCCTACATATACCGTCCCGTTCAGCTCTTTGGCACGGACTGAGCCGATAATATTCCCAATATCATCTACCATTTTCAAGATGATTCCGCTATACTATTGTGCGGTGTTGCCCTGAGAATCTTTTTCGCCTTCTTGCACCACCTGAGATATACCTCATATGTCTCAACGCCGAATGACGCTGTAAGATAATAATATATGTGGTCTTCATTATCCTGTGCATTCTCCAGACTGCGGCAGCAGGTTTTAAGTATCTCAAGATCCCGTGCCGTCTGCTTTTCAAACAGCTCTATGTTCCGTATCGATACTTCCCTGCCCGCGCCGGACGAGAAGAAGAGCTTCAGAAGCGTCTCATACCTGAGCTCGTTGCTTGCCTGTTCATCACAGAGCCATTCTTTCAGAGCATCCCTGCCTGCATCCGTGATATGATAAACGCTCCTTTCACGCCCGCCGACCGATGAATCGGTCTTTGTTATCAGAGCGCTGTTTTCCAGATCCTTCAATGCCGGATATATGTTCCCGAAGCTGCCCTTCCAGAAAAAGCTGACAGCTCCGTCCATGCGCTTTTTTATGTCATATCCGCTGAGATCTTCATGACAGAGAAGCCCCAGAATAACTTTATCTATCTTTCGCTCCTGTGCCATTGTATCACTTCCTTCATATATCATTATGATATATCTGCTTGATATATCATAGCATAGTTTTCATAAGATTGCAATATCAAACGGCTATTCTTCACAGAAAATTAACATTCCGAGGCAATGTCTGCTCAAAAAAAGACACGTAAAAACGCAGTTTCATAGCGTTTTTACGTGCTTTTGAACGTATGATCCATCCGTGAAAACAATATCATCTGTCCGGACATAGCTCCTGACAGAGAAGCCCGCATTTATTGCAGTACCACACCAGTTTCCCGGAGCGGTACAACGGCATAGTTATGTTCATTTCCCATTCGGGGTACTGCCTGAATATCATCACGCTGCTGTCCGAGATATACGCCGCAAAGGAAATGTAATGCTCCTTTGTCATCTCGTGTGATGATGTGATATACCACTCCCCGCCGATATCCTCGACTTTAAGTCTTTCGTCTTCCTCTGCATCTCTCGGTACGAGTGCGGAAAGCCTGTTCCCGCAGCATACCACCGATGCATCTGCGGCGGCTGTAATTATATTGCCGCACTCACCGCATACATAAAATCTTATCTTTTTCATATTACCTTTCTCACTTTCATTTTTTCCGAGCTCACCTGTCAGCAGGACCTGTACATCCGTGCCGAAGGTATCGGCAAGCGCAGAAAGCAGTGATATATCGGGACACCCGTTCCCGCATTCCCATTTTGATACTGCCTTGTCGCTGACGTTTATGCGTTCTGCAAGCTGTTTCTGGGTTAGCCCGTGCTGCGTCCGCAGCTGCCTTATAATCCTGCCTGTTTTTATCTGATCCATATCATGCCCGAAAACGACAGAGTACGGTCAAGATCTCATCGTTTCCGGGGATATCGCCTCCTTTTTCCCGGGACTGCTCCCCTCTCGGTGATTATATTATATCCCACCGCCGCGCCCGTGTCAATCCACGCTCCGTAGAGATATTTTTGGCAGCAGAAAGTATATGCTTGAAATATATATACCGGATATGCTATAATATTTATGCGGAAGCTGCATATGTGCATCACGCACCGCAGAATAATATCACGGAGATGAAACATCATGAGCGAGATAATCTGCCCTCACTGCAATAAAGCGTTCACCATTGATGAAAATGATTATGCAAAGCTGATAGCACAGGTCAGGACAAAGGAATTTGCCAAGGAGATACACGATAAGCTGCAGTCCGAATCCGAAAGACAGCAGGCAGCCTTTGAAATGGACAAGCAGGATATCATAATGAAGCATAATACCGCTGTCGCCGAAAAGGACAAGGAGATAGAACGTCTCCGGGCAAGACTTGACAATGCGGATAACGAGAAAAGAATAGCCGTAAAAGAGGCTGTCGAAAAAAAGGACGCGGAAATAACCGGCAGAGATCAGCAGATCGTAAGGCTGAGAGCCGAGATAGAAAGCAAGGAAAAGGAAAAAGAGCTCGCGGTAACACAGGCTGTCACCGAAAAGGGAAATGAGATAACCGAGCTGCGATCAAAGCTCACCGCGGCAGGCTCGGAAAAAGAGCTTGCAGTAAGTCAGGCAGTGAAGATAAAGGATGATGAGCTGAACAAAAAAGACAGAGAGATTATAGAGCTGCGTTCGAGCATCGAAATGAGCGACAGCAATAAAAAGCTCGCCCTGACGCAGCTCGAACAGAAAAAAGACAATGAACTCGCACAGAAGAATTCAACGATACAGTCCCTCACCTCAACGATAGAGCAGAATGAACAGGCATACAGGCTGAAAGAACAGTCTCTGCGCTCGCAGTTCGAGGTACAGCTCAAACAGCGTGACGAGGAGATAGAACGGTACAAGGATTTCAAGCAGCGTCTTTCAACCAAAATGATCGGCGAGACTCTCGAACAGCACTGCAGCATACAGTTCAATCAGTACCGCGCACTCGCGTTCCCGAATGCGTATTTTGAAAAGGACAACGACGCCTCTTCGGGCAGCAAGGGAGATTTCATCTACAGAGATTATTCCGATGACAACACCGAATATATCTCCATCATGTTTGAAATGAAGAACGAAGCCGACACTACAGCCGCAAAGCACAAGAACGAGGATTTCTTCAAAGAGCTCGACAAGGACAGGAACGAAAAGAAATGCGAATACGCCGTTCTTGTTTCTATGCTCGAATCAGACAGCGAGCTTTACAACAACGGCATAGTCGATGTATCGCACAGATATCCAAAAATGTATGTCATCCGCCCGCAGTTCTTCATACCTATCATCACGCTTCTCAGAAATGCCGCGCTGAATGCGCTCGATTACAAGAGGCAGCTCAATGAAGCCCGTGAGCAGCAGATAGATCTGACGAATTTCGAGAGCAACATCGACGCTTTCAAGAACAGCTTCATGAACACCTACACGAATGCAGTCAAAAAGCATCAGGAGGCTATAGATGAGATAGACAAGGCAATAGCCAGACTGACCAAGGTAAAGGAAGCACTCCAGATGTCGGACAAGCATCTGAACACCGCAAACAACAAGCTCACAAGCGATCTTACGATAAAGCGCCTTACCAAAAATGCCGATTCGGTATACGACAAGCTCATGGATATCAGAGAAAGCAGCGGCGGGGAGCCCCCGCTGGCAAATCGCATTGTTGATGAACAATAGCTGTTCTGTGCTGACCGCGTTTCTTACATGATGCAGCTGCAATCCGGGATCTTACAAGGAGAATTTTCTTATGGAAAATAAAATGTTCGATTTCAGAAGAATCGGAACAAACGAAAAAGAAATAATAAGAGAATTGTTTTCGGGCGTATTTATGAGCGAGCCCTGGAACGATGACTGGTCGGACAGGGAACAGCTTGATCTTTATCTGTCCGATCTTATAGGTCAGAACAACTCGCTGACCTACGGACTGTTTGAGAACGGTGAACTGATCGGTATATCTATGGGACACATCAAACATTGGTATTCCGGCACGGAATACTATATCGAGGAACTATGTATCCGGACAGATAAACAAGGGAGCGGTACAGGAACTTATTTTCTGAAAGAGATCGAAAAAACTATAAAAGAACTCGGCATTGTGCGGATATTCCTGCAAACGGAAAATACCGTCCCCGCATACAGATTCTATCAGAAAAACGGATTTCAGGAACTCACGGAACACGTATCATTCACAAAGCAGCTGTAACAGAAACGATCACTGTTCCCTCTGCTTTTTTCTCCCCGCAGCAAACAGCACGAACGATACTGCGCAAAGAACTGTGAACAGACCCACAGATATGATACCTATCCCTTCCTCAATGTCAAGCAGCATATTCCACCATATGAAAAATACACTGCATATCACCTTCAGCCTGTCCGTGAGCAGAACGATATCCTTCCTGTCATTTTTCACCCTTGCCGGTATAACTTCAAGCACAGCGAGCAGGAGCAATATGATACCGTGCGGTATCAGCAGCAGCCGCTTGTCATAATATGCGCCGAGATTCGCAAAATAAGCAAGTCCTCTGTAATCGGGGTCAAGATACAGCTGCGGGTCGGCGGGAAGTCTGCCGTAGATTTCGGCGAGTATCAATAATCCTCCGACAGCAAGCAGCCACGCGACAAGACGGCACAGCCTGTGTCCGAGAGCATTCTCCGTTTTATCCTTTTTTTCCTTTTTCACTCTGTGTCTGATGCAGGCAGCGATCTGCAAAACGATGCCTATAAGCATCAATATGCCCAATATCTGCGAAAAACTTTTGATAACACCGGTGTCAAGCGGTATCTGCAACGATACCGAATATGACCACAGTGAGAAAAGTCCTGACCAGTACAGCAAAAATATATCCAGTGTCAGTATAAGCTCCGATCTGAACAGCTCCTCGCCCTTCTCGTCAAGACCGAGCCCCGTGCTCCTGCTTTTGATAAAATGTCCGGCGACGGCTATACCGGCTGTGATTATACCGCCTATCAGATGCGGATAAAAGCCGTAGAATTTCGCGTCAACGACGTTGTACTGCCCTTTCCCGTCAAAATGGACACCTATCTCCTCCGGCAGAGAGCCCCACCTTATCAGATAATAGACAAGACTTGCCGAAAGCATTATCACACCTGCCGAAAACAATATCCTGTGCGCCCATATCACACGCTTGTCCATACTGTCCCCCCTTTTTTTACAATAATATCACGATAATATTATACATCCGCACACCCGCCATGTCAACAGCGGGCGGAGAGCCCCCGCGGGTCGGGGAGCCCCCGCGGGCGTGCCGCGTTGTTGATGAACAATAGCTGTTCTTTAATACCCGCGTTTCTTACGTGATACCGAAGGCGATAAAACTCCCGTATTCTATAAAATAATATTTGCTATTGAAAAATTTTACGCAGTATAGTATAATATAACAGTAATATTATCCGCTACAGAAAAAGGAGAAATGTATAATGTCCTCAACAGCATTCTTATTTTCCGGCCAGGGCTCTCAGAAGCCCGGCATGGGTGTCGATTTCATAGAAGCCTCGGAAAACGCAAAGAAAATATTCGATACCGCCTCCGATATCCTCGGCTTCGATCTTGCGGAAAAATGCCGCACCGCCGACGAAACAGAGCTCGCACAGACAGTCATATCCCAGCCCGCGATCATGGCGGTCTCGCTTGCGGCATATGAAACAGTAAAGGAAAAAGGCATTTCCGCCTGCGCACTTGCAGGGCATTCCCTCGGGGAATATGCAATGATGACAGCAGCAGGCATGATAGATGTACCCGATGCCTTCCGCATAATAAAGGCGCGTGCGGCTGCCATGCAGAAATGCGCCGAAAATTCGGACGGAGCTATGTATGCCGTCCGCAGCAGTGATACGGCTATGATCGAAAAAATATGCTCTGAGACAGAAGGTTATGTCGTGCCCGTGAACTATAATTCCGATTCCCAGACCGTTATCGCGGGCGAGAGCAGCGCTGCGGAAAAAGCAGCGGCAAAAATCACCGAGCTCGGCATCCGCTGCGTAAAGCTCAAAGTTTCCGCCGCGTTCCATTCAAAGCTGATGCAGCAGGCAGCGGACGATTTCTATGATTCGATAAAGGACTTTGGATTCAGAGTCCCGCAGATACCGGTGTATTCAAATATATCCGGAAAGCTGCTCGAATTTCCCGATGATATCCCCGCAAGACTTGCAAAGCATATCGTCTCCCCCGTGATGTTCACCTCACAGCTCCATGCGATGCAGGAAAGCGGCATCGACACATTTATTGAACTCGGACCCGGGAAGGTGCTGACGGGACTGGTCAAGAAGACGCTCACTGACGTGACAGCAATGAATATCGAAAACAGCACTACGCTCGAAAATGCGCTTGAAGCCGGTGTGAAATGAGTACAGAGGAAGAACAGAAAAAGAAATTCCAGCTGATGACGACCGCTCCCGTGGAAAAGACGGTATGCCGCCTTGCCGTGCCGTCGATAATAAGTATGTTCATCAGCGCGATATACAATATCGCCGATACGGTATATGTCGGAAGGCTCAGCACACAGGCGACAGGCGCTGTCGGGATAGTTTTCGCTTATATGGCATTCGTACAGGCATTCGGATTTTTCCTCGGACAGGGCTCGGCGAACTATATCTCCCGCGCTCTCGGGGCAAGAGATACCGGGAATGCCGAAAAAATGGCGGCTGTCGGATTTTTCTCTGCGCTGTTCATCGGGATAGCGGCGGCAGCGGCGGGGCTTCTTGCAGGCGACCCGATACTCCGTCTGCTCGGAGCGACCGAAACGATACTCCCCGAGGCAAGGGCGTATTTCCGTTTCATAGCGCTCGGAACGCCGTTCATAATGTCATCATTCGTGCTGAATAACCAGATGCGTCTTCAGGGCAACGCAAAGCTCGGTATGATAGGGATATCAGTCGGCGCAACGCTGAATATGCTGCTTGACCCGCTGCTGATATTCGTCTTTGATATGGGTGTCAGCGGTGCGTCCCTTGCGACCTGCATATCCCAGACAGTGAGCTTCGGTATACTGCTCTGGCTCAGCGGCTGCAAGGACGGCATAAAGCTGCGTATCAGCAATTTCCACCCGACGCTGTCCGATTATATAGAAATAGCAGCGGGCGGGCTGCCCTCCTTCGGCAGACAGGGACTTGCCAGCATAGCAGCCACATGGCTCAACCGCTCCGCCGGAGTATACGGCGATTCCGCGATAGCTGCGTTTTCAATAGTTTCGCGTGTTACCATGTTTGCGATGTCGGTGCTGCTCGGCTTCGGACAGGGTTTCCAGCCGGTGTGCGGCTTCAATTACGGAGCAAAGCTGTATGACCGCGTAAAAAAAGCACTGAACTTCTGCTACATAACAGCAGCGGTATACTGCACCGCTGTAGCTGCGGCAGGATTTGTCTTTGCTCCGCAGATAGTCAGCGCGTTCCGTGCGGATGATGCTGAGCTCATAAAGACAGGCACAGCCGCACTGCGTATGCAGTGCATATCCTTTCCGCTGAGCAGTCTTACGGTGATATCCAATATGTTCCTGCAGAACACCCGCCGCACTCTCACGGCGACACTGCTCTCTCTCGGCAGACAAGGGCTGTTCTTCTTCCCCGCGATAATCATAGGCACAAGATTTTTCGGACTTCGCGGGCTTGAATGCACACAATCCGCCGCCGATCTCTGCACATTCATACTCGCGGTGATAATATACTTCGCCGTGATAAAAAAAGGCTTTGAAAAAGAAGCCGCAGAGCAGAGCAGAATAAATGCATGAAAAATGCCGCGCATGAAAGCATCAGATGCTTTCATGCGCGGCTGTTTTTATGCCGTTTTCAGCGCGGAGCGTTTTTTCACCATGTAGTATATGAGCACTGCCGCAAACGATGTCAGCTCGCCTATCAGCACTCTTACTATCTGCATCTCATCGGTGCCGTCTGCCGTAACGACATGGAGCAGGTTCGTCACTATACAGTTATTGAAGAAATGGTCTGCCATACCGACCCATACCGTTCCGGTCATCCTGTAGAGCAGCCCCCACTTTATGCCCATCACAGCAGAGAGTATTACATAGCCTATACTCATGACCGCAAAGGTCGGAAGGCTCATATCACCGTCCGCAACACTGCGCAGAGGCGTTACGATATGCCATATCCCGAAAAACAGCGCCGCTGTAAGGAGCGCCTTCCCGAAACCGTGCTCTCTGTCTATGAACGTGATATAAAAGCCTCTGAAAAGCCCTTCCTCCATCCATACATTGATGATGTTGAAGAAAACACACATAAGCACAAAACCGATGCCGGTATACCTCACCTCTGTGCCGGTGAGAGAAAATCCCGTCACGAAGAATTCAATGTGTGCCGGTGTTCCCCGTGCGCCGAGTATAAGAAATTCTATCGCAAATGCAAGCCCGTAGAATACAGCGCAAAGCGTCATGCCCTTCAGGCAGTTTTTGACAAGATCGCTGCCGACAAAGCCGATATCGCGCCATTTCAGATCATATTTCTTCAGAAGCACGAACAGTACCGCTATCCCGAATAATTTATTTATAAAGCATTCGGAGAAAACAGTTTCATCGGTGCGGATGACGAGCACCTCAAATGCATGGACCGCTATGCATATCAGAAATATCAGGACGCTCTGCGGGATAGTTTTTTTGTTTTCCATTATCATCGCTCCCATAATATCAAGTATAGATATATTATAATATCCCCATAAGCCGATGTAAAGCAAATACGCTGATTCTAATCATCATCCAATAGAATTCTAATTTCCGGAGTGCATTCTTTAATTGAAGGGCAGAAATTGTACATTTTCCCCAAAAAGTGTTGCAAAAATAAAAACAATGTGCTATAATGTAAGCGGAAAACTATACCGCTACTATCGGAGGACATATATGAAACGAAAGCGCCTTTTTAACGATAACTGGGAATTCACACTTCTTGATAACGGCTCAACGCTTGCCGATACCAAAAATGCAGTATACAGACCCGTGCCGATACCGCACGACTGGCTCATATATGATGTCGGTGATCTTTACAGATCGGGCGACGGGTGGTACAGAAAGTATTTCACTGCCGATGATATCTTTTCCAGAAGCTATGTCTTCTATTTTGACGGGATATATATGGACAGCACCG
>JAILFE010000060.1 GCA_024697725.1 Oscillospiraceae bacterium | reverse complement strand
GCCGCATCGGACGGGAGCTTTGTCACGGATATCACTCTCAGCGACAGGTTCGATGAAGCCGTCAGAGGGATATACGGAGAGCCGTTTCAGATGGACAGATTCTCGAATAACGACCTCAACCGCAGGTATGATGTAATATTTCTGGTCACCCTCAGGGACTCGGATGACGGGCTCTCGGAGCTGAAAAAGCGGTTCTGTGCCCGTGAGGTGGTAAGGATAGTGCCTTCTGATCCCGCCGCAGCGTGAACGGACAGAGTATCGATAGTATGAAAGATAAAACAAAAACCTCCGCCGCCGATTTCGGTACCGAGATAACTGTCGGTATCTATATCGACGATGACGAAAAAACGGGCGCCGCAGCCGTAGTGATAAGCTTTGCTGTCGCATTTGCTCTTGCACTCGGGTCTGTGATGTGCTTTATATCCGCGATACTGCCGGATACGCCTGTGCTGCCTGTAGCAGCGGCGGCAGCGGCGGGGTGCCTTGTCGTGCTCGGTTCGTCGTTCGTTCCGAAGGTCGGCGTGGGGATACCTGTCCTCGCTGTGATGGGAGAGGTCGTGCTGATAAGCCGCGTGAAGGAAGCTTTCACCTGCGGCATGTGCTATACCGTCAATACCTATCTGTCTACAGTACACGCGAAATTCCGCGGTACAGATTATTACGACCTCAGCCGGTATGATATGGACTATGATAAGGCAGCGCTCGTATTCCTCGTGATGACGACCTTCGCTCTTTCGGTATTCATCGGTATGATGGTCATAATGCATACCAATATCGCGGGGACGTTCATATTCAGTTTTCCGCCTGCGGAGCTGATATTCTATTACGGCATAGTTCCCGGATATTTCTGGGCGGGACTTCTTATCGCAGGCTGGGTGGGCGTTCTCGCGTCAGAGCTTGCGGAATTCACCGTGTCATGGCGTGAATCGCGGGTCCCTGTCTACCGCAAGTCGTCAACACAGTCGGCGTTCAATGCCGCGATGATGCTGCTTGCGGCGTTCTGCGCGGCGGCGATGTTCACCGCGTTTTCAGGCTATTCGCGCCCCGAGGGGCTTGAGACCGCAAAATACCGCATCAGCAAGTATGTCCGCGAGTTCTCGTGGGATCGCTTCTTCAACGACCTTGCGATATTCGATACCTCAAAGAAGGATGTCAGCGGTGCCGTGAACCACGGAAAGCTAGGCAGGACGGATGAGGTCACTTTCAAGGATGAGACCGTACTGAAAGTCACTCTCCCGCGCACATTCGACAATGTGTATCTGCGCGGATTTGTCGGCAAGGATTATACCGGCAACAGCTGGAAGGAGATAAGCGGAGCCGAGGCGGATGAGCTTGAAGAACTGTCACAGCGCTTTTCCACACAGCATCTCTGTCCTGCGGCTATGGACGGCTATTCCTGGATGAGATATGCCTATGAGACCGATACGCATATCCCCGTTGTCGGTATCAATATCGAAAATATCGCCGCCAATCCGGATTATATGTATCTGCCCTATCTGCTGACACCCGAGTCCGCATCGCACATAAAATATGAGGATGACAGGGCGGTGCCGTCAGCGGAGAGCTATACGGCAGAGGTATACGATGTCACGTGGTATGACCGCGAACATCTTCTCGATAATGACGGCTGGTTCAGTCAGAGCGTTATGCTCGACAGCGGCACCTTTTCACCGGATGAGCTTTCCTACCGCAGATTCGTGTACAGGAATTATCTCGATATCCCCGAGACGTTCACGGCGGCACAGCAGATGTACGGGGATACGCCGAGAAGCGATATCAGGAGCGAGCTCGAAAGCATGAAGGACTGGTTCGCCGCAAACTGCGAGTATGACCTTTCTGCGGGAAAGCTCCCGTTCGGCGAGGATTTTGCGCAGTATTTCCTCACAGGGTCAAGAAAGGGGTCATGTACTCACTTTGCGACAGCGGCTGTTCTGCTCTGCCGCTACAGAGGCATCCCCGCAAGATACTGCGAGGGATATATCATCAAATCCACCGATTTCGATGACTTCGTCGATTTCGGCGAGAAGACCACCGTCGATGTGACCGATATGCG